>NZ_JBSGDP010000072.1:0-30747 GCF_053602435.1 Nocardia sp. NPDC004415 | reverse complement strand
GCCCGGCGGTGATCCGCCGGGCGCGACGCGACGCCGGTCAGTTCAGGGTGATCGGCAGCGCGGCCAGATCGTTCTGGGTGAGCACCGGCAGATTGCCGAGCTCGCTGTCGGGCACCGCGAGCTTGAGCTCGGGGAAGCGCTCGAACAGCGCGGGCAGCGCGATGGCCGCCTCCAGCCGCGACAGCGCCGCACCCGGGCAGATGTGCGGGCCGTAGCCGAAGGCCAGGTGGCGGTTGGCGGTCGCGCGGGTGACGTCGAACTCGTCGGCCGTCTCGCCGTGCACGGCGGTGTCGCGCCCGATCGCGCGGTAGGACATCACCACGCCCTCGCCCTTGGCGATCACGGTGTCGCCGACGGTGATGTCCTCGGTGGCGAAGCGCATCAGCAGGTGCGAGACCGGGCCGTCCCAGCGCAGCGACTCCTCGATCACCTGCTTCCACTCCACGTCCCCGGCCAGTACCTTGGCCAGCTGCTCGGGCTCGCCCAGCAGCGCGCGCACGGTGTTGACGATCAGGCTCACGGTGGTCTCGTGCCCGGCGGCGACGAGGGCCTTGATATTGCCGATCGCCTCCTCCTCGGTGAGCGCGGCGCCACCCTCCTCGTCGGACACGACGAAGGCCGAGGTGAGATCGTCGCCCGGGTCGGCGATCTTCTGCTTCACCTGGTCGGTGAAGTACACGTCGAGTTCACCGATCACCCGCAGGCGCTCGCCCTGCGGTGTCATCACCGAGAAGAACTTCTTGTACCAGTCCAGCAGTTGCGCGTGGTCCTCGCGGGCGACGCCCATCAGGTCGCCGACCACCCGCATGGGCAGCGGGTAGGCGAAGACCTGCTTGAGGTCGACGGGCGTGCCGTCGGCACCGGCGGCGGCGAGGTCGTCGAGCAGTTCGGCGGTGAGCGCCTCGATGGTCGGGCGCAGTTCCTCGAGCCGGCGCGGCGCCAGCGCCTGGGCGGTCTTGAGACGCAGGCGGCGGTGCTCGGCGCCGTCGACATTGAACATCGAGCGGTCCACGTCGACCATGCCGATCAGCGGCCACTGGTTGGTCACCACGCCGTCGGTGTAGAGCTTCCAGGCGTTGATGTCTTTGATCAGGCGCGGGTCGGTGGTCAGTTTGCGCGCGACCGCGTGATCGGTGACGGTCCAGGCGGGCACGCCCAGCAGGTCGATGCGGGTGATCGGGCCCTGCGCGCGGAGTCGGGCGGTTTCTCCGTCGAGGTCACCGACCATGGGGTCGATGGCGAACGGGCATTGGGAACTCACGACGAACCTCCGACGGGTCGAACCGGTGTGAAACGAACGGGCAGTGCGGTCATGCCCCGAAGGAAAGCCGAAGGGCGCCGGGTCAACTGGTCGGCGGGCACGGCCAGGTCGACGTCGGGGAGCCGGTCGAGCAGCACCTCGATCCCGGTCCTGGCGATGATCTCGGCGATCTGCTGCGCGGGGAACGGGCAGCGGTATTCGCCGTAGCTGAACGCGAAGTGCGCGTTGTTGCCGGTGGGCACCGAGTCGCCGTCGGTGAACGACTGGCGGATGTGCGGGTCGAGATTGGCCGCGGCCAGCCCGAGCAGCAGCATGTCGCCCGCGCGGATGGTCTGATCGCCCAGGCGGGTGTCGCGGGCGGCCCAGCGCCCGGCCAGGATCGAGGTGGGCCCCTCTTCCCAGAGCACCTCGTTCATGGCCTGGCCCACGCTGCGCCTGCCGCCGCCCAGCGCCGCGGCGAAGCGGTCGTCGGTGAGCATCAGCCGCATGGAGCTGCCCAGCCAGTCGGCGGTGGTGAGATGACCCGCGGCGGTGATCGCCATCAGGTCGTTGATGTATTCCTCGTCGGTGAACGGCTCGGGATCGGCGAGCATGAGCGAGGTGAGATCGCCACCGGGCCTCGCCTTCTTGCTCATCAGCAGCCGGGCCATGTGCTCACCGAAGCGCACGAAGCCGTCCTGGGCGTCGGCGCCACCGTCGGCCAGTGCCTTCATGGTGGCGGCGAGGTCGGCGGCGTCGGCGTCGGGGAGGCCGAGGATGCGGCCCAGGGCCAGCACCGGCAGCGGTTCGGCGAACTCGGCGACCAGGTCGGCGGAGCCGCGGCCGCAGAAGTCGTCGGCCAGCCGGTCGGCGAGTTCCTCACAGGCCCTGCGCAATTCGAAGTGATCCACCGCGTCCAGGGCGGGTTCCACCATGGCCAGATGCCTGCGGTGCTCGGCGCCCGCGGTGAAGTAGATCGAGGGCATCGGCCGACCGACCATGGGCAGCAGCGGCCAGTCTTCGGGCACCCGGCCCCACTGGTTCCACAGCGACACGTCACGCGGGAACAGCAGCGGATCGCTGGTCACCTGATGCAGTTCGCGATAGCCGATGATCAGCCAGGCCGGGAACCCGCCGGGCAGCTCGACCGCGACCACCGGACCGTGGTCGCGGCGCATCTTCCGGTACACCTCGTGCGGCTCGATGTGGAATTCCGGCCCGCTCAACGGGACGGCGCCGGTGACCGGGCACGCGCCCGTCGGAATGCTCATGAAACGGATTCCCCCTGCGGGACAGCGGAATACAGATGTTCTACCAGAGCGATGAGCACCTGTTTGCTCGATTCGCGCGAGCGCGCGTCACACATCAGCAGCGGCACCGCCGGGTCCAGATCCAGTGCCTCGCGTACAGCCTCGGGGGCGTGGGCCTCACCGAAGTCGTTGCAGGCCACCACGAACGGGGTGCGCTGGTGTTCGAGGCGGTCGATCGCGTACCAGGAGTCGGCGATGCGGCGCTGGTCGACCAGCACGATCGCGCCCAGCGCACCGGTGAACAGCCGGTCCCACAGGAACCAGAACCGTTGCTGCCCCGGCGCACCGAACAGATACAGCACGTGCTCCTCGTCGAGGGAGATCCGGCCGAAGTCGAAGGCCACCGTGGTGGTCGACTTGCCGGGCACGCCCTCGGCGTCGTCGACACCGACGCCCATGTCGGTCATCGTGGCCTCGGTGTCGAGCGGCCTGATCTCGCTGACCGAACGCACCAGGGTGGTCTTGCCGACCCCGAATCCGCCGATCACCACGATCTTCAAGCCGTGCTTGACCGTGCTGTCCAGCGGCGCCTGGGCGCGTTCGGGCGCGAGCTCAGAGTTTGCGAAGTCCAACGAGCACCTTCTCGAGGGTGGACAGATCCAGCGTCATGGCTGCCGAGAGCGGAGGACGGACGGTGATCTTGCCCGCGTGCAGCAGATCCGAGAGCACCACGGTGGCGACCCCGACGGGCAGGCGCAGTTCGGCGGCGATCTCCACCACGGCGGTGGGCGCCCGGCACATCCGCAGGATGGCCACCTGTTCGGAGGTCATCCCCGCCGAGGGACCGGATTCGCTGACCACCAGGGTGACCAGGTCGAAATCCTCGGTGGCCGGGGCGCGACCGCCGGTGAGGGTGTAGAACCGGTCGGGATCGTCGTCGCGCAGCGCCCTGGTCAACTCGGCACCACCCGTCTCGGTTGCGCCTGCATATGCTCGCCCAGCTGCTCGACGAGCTCGTGCATGGTGTGCCCGACCAGGCCCGCGTCGGCGTCCTCGGCGGCCACCACCGCTAAGTGCGCGCCGCGGCCTGCCTCGATCACGAACAGGATGCCGCCGTAGAACTCGGTCATCGACTGGCGGACACCGCCACGCCCGTCACCGAATTCGACGGAAGCCCCGTGCGACAGGCTCTGGAACCCGGCGGCGATGGCGGCGAGCTGGTCGGCGCGGTCGACGTCGAGTTCCGGGGTGTGGCAGATCTTGAGCCCGTCACCGGAGAGCAGCAGGGCGTGCCTGGCGCGTGGGGTGCGGGCGAGCAGTTTCTCGAGCAACCAGCCGAGGTTGGTGGATGTGGTGGTCATCGGTCCTCCGGAGAGTCGGGGGCAGCGTGGCGGCGGCCCGGCGCGGAACGTTGGAAGGCGCCCAGTGCCGCGGGCTTCGTCGGCGCGGCATCGGCGGCCGGTGGGGTGGACAGACCTTCGGGATGCACCTGGGCCAGGGTGCTGCCCCGGCGCCGCTTGGGCAGCACGGGTGTGGCGTCGGGGACCTGCTGGTCGGGCGCGGCGGTGCTCTCGGGCCAGCCGAAATCGGCGGTGGCGGGCCGGGCGTGCTGCGCGCGCGGGATCGGGGTGTCGAACTGGCCGAGGTCGGCTCGCGGGGCCTCGACCGGGCGCGGCGGTTCCACCGGGCGCGGGGTCGGGGTGGCGAGCAGCCCGGCGCCGCGGCGTTCGGCGCGCGCGGTGAGTTCCCGCGGGACCACGACCACCACGGCGGTGCCGCCGATCGCCGAGGGCCGATACGACACGGTCAGATCGTGTTTGCGGGCGAGATTGCCGACCACTGCCAGCCCGAGACGGGTGCCCGAGAGGGAGGCCAGGTCCACGCCCTTGCCCTTGTGATCGCGTCCGGAGACGGCGGCCTCGGCGCGGCGCAGCGCCGATTCGCTCATCACCAGGCCACTGTCCTCGATGGTGATCACCACGCCCGCGGGCACTTCCGCGGCGTAGACGTGCACCTCGGTGGTGGGCGGGGAGAAGTTGCAGGCGTTGTCGAGCAGTTCGGCCAGGGTGTGCATCACGCCCTCGGCGGCGTGCCCGGCGACGCCGACCTCGGCGACCGCGCGCAACCGCACGCGCTGATACCCCGCCACGCGGCCCATCGCACCGCGCAGGATCGATTCCATGGCAATCGGTTTCGCCCAGCGGCGGCCGGTGCGGGCGCCGCTGAGTACGGCGATGCTGTCGGCGAGGCGGCCGGTCTGGGCGGTGCGGTGGTCGATGTGGAGCAGGTCGGTGAGCACGCGCGGGTCGGCGTGGCGGTGTTCCATCTCGCGCAGTTCGGCCAGCATGGAGGTGGTCATGGCCTGGATGCGGCCCGCCGCGCCGGCGAAGGCCGCCAGGGCCGCGGCGCCGCGGCGGCCGTTCTCCTGTGCTTCCCAGGCGAAGGCGGCGGTGTGCTCCTCGGCCTGCGCGATGCGCGTGGCGGATTCGGCGACATTCCTGGCCAGTTCCTGTTCGGCCTGCTCGGCGGCGGCCTTGCTGCGCTGGGCCTCGGCCCTGGCACGCAGGGTGAGATAGATCGCCGGGCAGCCGACGGCCACCGCGGCGAGAGCGGCGCTGAGGACCGGGATGCCGATGGCCGTGGGCGCGAAAACCGCCGTGACGACCGCGATCACCACAATGGCCAGCCCGGCGCCGAACACCACGGTTCCGGCCTGTCCGGCACCCTCGCGGCCGACGCGCGCCTGCCGCACCGGCGCATGCGCCATCGGCTCGACTTCCGCAGTATTCACAGGCCCCCAACCGCCAATCTCGAACCAATCACGCGGCACGACAGCCCGTTCAGATAGTGCATGCGAGCATATCGAGCCCCCGCCCCGCCTGCCACTCGGACGAGCGCGGTTCACTATGTGTTCGCACACACTTGGCGCCGGGGCCGCCCGGCGGGCTCATTCCAGTGACCAGGACATCCCGAACGCGGCCACCGCGGCGAGGAATTCGGCGGGGTCGAACAGTTCCGCCGGTGCCCACACCCCCGGCTTTCCCGCTCCGGCGACGATCCTGGTCGCGACCTCCACGGCCAGCTGAGCGCTGTTGCGATAGGCGTCGGGACCGCGGCCGATGCCGCGTAGCGCCCGTCCGTCGTGCCGGATGTCGACGATCATGAAATACGGCGCGGGGGTGCTCGGCGCCTCCGGGGCGGCCGCCAGATCGGCCTCGGTGACGGTGCCGACCACATCGAAAATCGAACGTGCCAGAACACCTTCCACCGCGCCCGCCGTCAGATGCCGGGGAATGGTCACCACCGAGGGCTGCGGGAATTTCACCACTGCGACAGGTTCTGATTCTCCGGGCAGCAGGAAAGTTTCCCGGCGCGCAGTGACGCCGGTGCGGAATTCCCCGTCGATCCAGGACAGTCCGCCGCTGGTGAACACCTCCAGATTCCGCAGGACCGTGCGCATACTCCCCCGCGAACCCTCCCCGCCCGGCGCGGCGACATGACTCAGCACGATCTCGTCGGCCCCGCCGAGCCGCTCGGCGCCGAGGTGGGCCAGCAGATCGCCGAACACGCCCGCTTCGGTCATGGCGGGTGCGACGGTGACGCCCGCGGCCGCGGCGCGTTCGCCGTACTCGCCTAAGACCTTCGCGACGTAGAGCTGTTCCCCCGCGACATCGGTGTAGTGGGCGCCCACATCGATCGCGGCCCGCAGCACCTGCTCACCGGTGCCGGTGTAGTCGGGCAGCGTGCTGATCACGGCGTCGGCGCCAGAGAAGGCGGCGCGCAGGGCGGCCGGGTCATCGGCGGCGGCGACCCTGGCCTCGGCACCGAAACCATTGAGCCGCTGGACATCACGACCGACGACCACGGTCTCGATCCCGCGCTCGCGCAGTTCGGTGACGGCGAACCGGCCGACGTGTCCACTGGCTCCGTAGACAGCGATCTTCATGTCCCACTCCCTTGTTCATCAGGTTGTGCACTCACCGTATGAGCTCTGAAGGAGACGGAAAATCATCCGGAATCTTCGGCAGATATCCATTCGTCTTCACAGGTAGAGTTCTGGACATGGACCTGCTCAGCGATGTCCTCGCCACCGCGCGCACCGGCAGCCCCGCGTCGGGCTTGTTCGTCCGGCACGCGCCTTGGGGGCGGCACTATCCGCGCGTCGAGGGCGCGGGATTCCATGTGGTCCTGCAGGGTTCGTGCCTGCTGACCCGGCCCGGCGCCGCGCCGCTCGCGCTGGGCACCGGCGACGCGGTACTCATGCCGCGCGGTCTCGCCCACGGCCTGGCCGACCACCCCGACAGCCCGCTCACCGAGACCGCGGGCCCGCACGACCTGCGCACGGTCGACGGCCCCGGCGCACCGGCCACCCTGCTGTGCGGTTCCTACCAGCTCGCCGCCGACCGCACCCACCCCCTGCTGGCCGAGCTGCCCGAGGTGGTGCACATTCCGGCCCGGCTCGGCGCGCACCCGTCACTGCGCGCCGCGGTCGAGCTGCTCGCCGACGAGCTCACCCACCCGCACCCCGGCTCGGATGCCGCCGTCCCGCCGCTGCTCGACCTGCTCCTGCTCTACCTCCTGCGCGCGTGGCTCACCGAGAACGACACCGCCTGCTGGTCGGCGGCCTTCACCGACCAGCACCTCGCCCCCGCCCTGCGCGGCATCCACGCCGACCCGGCCCACCCGTGGACCGTCGAATCCCTCGGTGCCCGAGCCGGTTTGAGCCGCGCGGCGTTCGCGAAACGTTTCACCGCCCAGCTCGGCGAACCGCCACTGAGCTACCTGACCCGCTGGCGCATGCTCACCGCCGCACACCTGCTGCGCACCAGCGACCACCCGCTGGCCACCATCGCCCGCCGCATCGGCTACAGCTCCGAATACGCCTTCAGCAAGGCTTTCACCCGCGCCTACGGCACCGCCCCCGGCCGCTACCGCGCAGCGACCGAGGTGCGGCGCGCGGGCGCCTGATCAGTCCAGCACTGCCGTCGCCTCGACCTCGACCAGCAGATCCGGCTCCCCCAGCGCCGCGACGCCGATCAGGGTGATCGGCTTGACCGGGTCCACACCCAGCTTCGCGGCCGCGCGCCCCCCCCTCACCGAGCAGCGGGTACTTGTCCGGACCCCAGTCGACGACATAGATGGTCAGCTTCGCGACATCGTCGAAACTGCCACCGACAGCCGCCAGCGCGGTGCCGACATTGAGGTAAGCCTGCTCCACCTGCGCGGCGAAATCCCCGGCACCGACCGGGTTTCCGTCGCCGTCGCGGGCAACCTGCCCGGCCAGGAACACCAGCCGCGATCCGGTGGCGATCGACATCTGCCGGTACACCTCCGGCTTCGGCAGTCCGTCCGGATTCATCAGTTCCACAGTCATCGGTCTCTCCTGTCGTCGGTGCAGGTTGCTGCGCGAACGCGCACTGGTCACGCTACGCGGCGTGATGGCGGGCACGGAGGTGTCCACGATGGCGGCCCGCGACCCCGGCTGATTCCGGCCCGACGTCGACTCGTTGGCATCAGTTGAGTCGCGCAGGCTCTCACGGCGGACCTGCGGTCGCTTCAGTTGAGCTGTGCCACTGCGGCTCTCGTCGCATCGGCGATCAAGGGGTTGGATGGTTCGGCGTCCGGCTCGGATCGCGTGGACAGCACCGCGAGGATGAGCGGGGCACGGCCGGGCGGCCAGGCGATGGCGACATCGAGGGCGGAACCGTAGGCGGGGGTGCCGGTTTTGTCGCCGACCTGCCAGTCGGCGGGCAGACCTGCCCGGATGCGTTCGGCGCCGGTGGTGTTGGCGAGCAGCCAGGTGGTGAGTTGCGCGCGTTCGGGTTCGGCGAGGGCGGGGCCGAGGAGCAGGGCGCGGTAGTCGGCGGCCAGGGCGGCGGGGGTGGTGGTGTCGCGTTCGTCGCCGGGGACGGCGGTATTGAGTTCGGTTTCCCAGCGGTCCAGTCGGGTGACGGTGTCGCCGAGGGTGCGGACGAAGGCGGTGAAACCCGCGGGGCCGCCGAGTTCGCGGAGCAGCAGGTTGCCCGCGGTGTTGTCAGACAGGGTGATGGCGGCGGCGCAAAGTTCGGCGACGGTCATGCCGGTGTCGACGTGCTGCGCGGTTTCGGGTGAGTAGTCGACCAGATCGGCGGCGGTGTAGTGGATGACGCGGTCGAAATAGCCGGAGGCGAGGGGATGTGCCTGGAGGAGCGCGCCACAGGCGATGCCCTTGAAAGTGGAGGCGATCGGGAAGCGCTCGTGTTCGCGATAGGAGACGGTGCGGTCGTCGGCGGTGTCGACCACCGAGAGGCCCAGGCGTGCGTCGTATTTCGTCTCGAGGTCGGCGAACACTGCGGTGGCGGGGGCGGCGGGGGCTGGCGCCGGCTCGGTCGAGCAGGCCGTCACGGCGGCCGCCAGGACCACGGCGACGAGGTATCGACTGCGGTACGCGGTGGAGGAAGTCACGTCCGCAGCACACCACCCGGCATCGGGCCCGAGCCAATAGCGGCACGCCGGGCGGGCGAGTCGAGCCCGATATCGGCGCAGGTGGCACGGTAGGCGGTCGTGTGCCGAGAGGGTCCGTGCCCGCCGATCGGCCGATTCCGGTGTCGCGACGCTGGTTCAATGGCCGTCATGGATCTGCTCCGCCATCTCCGGTTCTTCGTCGCGGTCGCCGACGAAGGCCACTTCGGGCGGGCGGCCGCGGCCCTGGACATGACCCAGCCGCCCCTGTCCCAGGGCCTGCGCAGGCTGGAACAGCATCTCGAGGTCGAACTCATCCACCGCACCAGCAGGGGCGCGCGGCTCACCCCGGCGGGCAGGCAGTTGCTGCCGCGCGCCCGGCTGCTCGTCGACGACGCCGACCGTTTGCTCGCCGAAGCCGAGCGCATCGCCCGGCGCAGCGGCACCGTGCGCTTCGCGTCCACCACGGCGCTGCCCGCCCGGCTCGTCACCGCCTGTGTCACGGCGCTGCGCGGCGCCGAGGCGAATGTGTCCACGACGCTGGGCTCGACGGTCGACCTGATCGCCGAGGTACGGGCCGGGGTGTGCGATGTGGCGGTGGTCGAGCATCCCGCGCTGGTCGACGGGGTCGAGGCGGGACCGGTCGTCAAACTGCCGCGCTGGCTGGTGGTTCCCGCCGACCATCGCAGCACCACCGCCGAACGCCCGGTCTTCCCCATGCTGACCGGCCTGCACTTCGCGCACCCTCCCCGGTCGGCCAATCCCCCGGCCTTCGACGCCGTCGTGGATCTGCTGCGCGAACGCGGGCTGGACACACCGGTACTCACCGCGCCGGACGATCGCGCGGTGCTGGCGGCCGTGGCCGCGGGCACGAGTTTCGGCGTGATCGCCACGCCGCCCACCCCGACGCCGGGCGTGGCCTGGCTGACGCTGGCGGCCCAGTCGGTGGCGCTGCGGGTCCGGGTGATCCGTCGGGCCGACGCGGGTGCGCACGCCGAGGCTGTGGACCGGGCACTCCACCGGGAGCGGCTCCGGTGACTGCGGCCACGGATTCCGCTGTCGTCCAGCGGGTTCGCGCCGTCTTCGCCGATGCGGGATGCAGCGGCTGGTTGCACGCCCGGCGCTGCGACGACTCCCCCGCCGAGGTCTGCGTCGGCGGACGAGACCGCGTGGTCACCGCCTCGGTCTACAAATTGCTGCTGCTGGTGGCGTTCTGCCGTCAGGTCGACAACGGCCTCCTCGACCCCACCGCCCGGCTCACCATCGATCCCGCCGACTGCACGCCAGGCCCCACCGGCCTGGCGGCCCTGCACGACCCGGTCACCCTGAGCCGCCGCGATCTGGCCACCTCGATGATGACGGTGTCCGACAATGCCGCGGCCGATGTCCTGCTCGACGAGGTCGGGCCTGCCGCGATCGCCGAACTGACCGCCGAACTCGGCCTCACCGGCACCCGCGTCGTCGGCGGCACCGCTGACCTGCACCGCAGCCTGGTCCGCGACACCGACACCCCCAGCACCGCAGCCGCTTTCGCCGCACTGGCCGACAACGACGAGGCCTGGACCGTCTCGGCCTACGACCCCGCCTACACCAGCGCCACCACCCCCGCGGAGATGACGACACTGCTCGACGCCCTGTGGTCGGGCCGCGTGTTGTCCACGGAGGGAACCGCTTTCGTGCGGTCGGTGATGAGCAAGCAGGTCTGGCCGCATCGCATCGCCGCCGGATTCCCGCATCGCGGGGTCGTGGTGGCGGGCAAGACCGGCACCATCGGGGTGATCCGCAACGAGGTGGCGGTGGTCGAGTTCCCCGGCGAGATCCCGGTCGCCGTCGCGGTGTTCACGCGCGCGGCCCGCGCCGATCCGATGCTGCCGGTGGTCGACGCCGCCATCGGCGAGGTGGCCCGGATCGCGGTCACCGAGCTACGCCGTCCCCGCTGACCCGAGGCCCTCGCTAGCATCGTCTTCCGTGCATGCAGATTCTTCCGGCTCCGGCCGTGTGAAAGTGATCGGCATCGCAGCGGGGGTGCTCGGAGTGTTGCTGGCGGTTCTCGTCCCGCTGCTTCCGGTCCAGCAACACCGCGCGAGCCTGGATTGGCCCCAGCCACAGTCGCTGCAACTCAGCGCCCCGCTGGTGGACTACGTCCCCCTGTCCCTGGATGTGAGCATCCCCTGTACCGCCCTGCGCGACCTCACCGGCGGAACCGTCCTCGCCACCGTCCCACCCCAAGCGCCCCGCGCCGGATCGAAGGGCCTGGTCGCCCGGATCGAAGACCGCCCCGACACCGGTCGCACCCTGGCCGTGGTGCTGCGTGATCGGCTGCTGCTGAGCGTGCCGATGGCAGAAATCAGCAGCGCGACAGGTGGTTCCGACGCCGGCCGACCGGGTGCCGCGACTTCACCGCCCGGTGCGGCAGGTGGGCCGCCCGGCTCGGCCGTACCCAACTCCCTTCCGGCGGGTTCTGCTCCACCCGGATCGCCTTCGGCCAGTCGCCCGCCGGGTGCGTCCGGGGCACCCGCGAACCCACCGACGGACCCTGGTGCGGGCCCGGGGGTTCCGCCGGGCGGCCCTGCCCCGGGACAGTCCGACCCGCCGGCAGGCGCACCGTCCGGCGGTGCGCGTCCGGGTGCCTCCAGCGCACCTGGCGCCACCGGCCCCGGCGCGACTCCACTGCCGGGGCAGCCTTCGGCAACTCCCGGAGCCGGTGCGCCGTCCAGCGTGCCACCCTCCGATGACCGCGCTCCCGGCGATGGTGCCGCACAGGCCGCGGGGTGCACGGCGTTCACCGTGACTTCCACGGCCACGCGGACGACCGCCGAGATCAGCGGGATGACCAAGAGCGACGGGTCGCCGATGCGGACTGTCGTCGACGGGGATGTGCGTCCGCAGATCGTCGGTGTCTATACCGAATTGGATCGGGGGCGGATGGGCGATGCCCGTTTGCACGCCGAGATCGACGCGCGATTCTCGTCGAGCCCGAGCGGTTGGAAGATCGCGGCGATCGTCGGGGCCCTGCTGTGCACTCTCCTCGCGCTGATCTGCCTGCATCGCGGCGATCTCCGGGACGGTCGGCGCTCACGGCGCGTCCTGCCCACGCGGTGGTGGCGGTTCACCGGGCTCGACGCGGTGGTCACGGGCACGCTGGTGGTCTGGCATGTCATCGGCGCCAACAGTTCCGACGACGGCTACATCCTCACCATGGCCCGCGCAGCCCGCGAAGCCGGCTACACCGCCAACTACTACCGCTGGTTCCAGGTCGCCGAGGCCCCCTTCGGCTGGCCGTACGAAGTACTGGCCTGGATGACCCGGATCAGCGACGCGGGCCTGTGGATGCGCCTGCCCGCCCTGCTGGCCGGACTGGTCTGTTGGCTGCTGCTCAGCCGGGAAGTATTGCCACGCTTGGGTTCCGGCGTCGCCACGCACCGCACCGCCCGCTGGACCGCCGCGCTGATCTTCCTGGCGATCTGGCTGCCCTACAACAACGGCCTCCGCCCCGAACCGCTCATCGCCGTCGGCGCCCTGCTCACCTGGTGCTCGATGGAACGCGCCATCGCCACCCGCCGCCTGCTCCCCGCCGCGATCGCCGTCCTCGTCGCCGCGTTCTCCCTCGCCGCGGGCCCCACCGGACTCATCTGCGTGGGTGCACTCCTGGCCGGTGCCCGCCCGGTCCTGCGCACGATCACTGCCCGCGCCCGAGCCCACTTAGCTTCGGAACCCATTGAGGCCGGGCCGAACTCCACGTCGGTCTCCTATTCCGACTCCTCGGGCTCGGGCTCGGGCTCCGGCTCCGGCTCCGGCTCCGGCTCCGGCTCCGGCTCCGGCTCCGGCTCCGGCTCCGGCTCCGATGCCAAGCTACGTGTCGGCAATGGTTGGGCAGCAACGCTTCTCCGATACGCGGCAGTGATCGCGCCGATCCTCGCGGCCGGGACCCTGGTGCTGGTGGTGGTCTTCGCGGATCAGACCCTGGCGACAGTCATGGAGGCCACGCGGGTGCGGCAACTCGTCGGCCCCGATATGGCATGGTTCGAGGAGCGGACCCGCTGGGATTCGCTGCTGTCGGTCAACCCCGACGGTTCACTGGCCCGCCGCTTCGGCATCCTCGCCATGCTCGGGTGCCTCGTGGTCAGCGTGCTCGTCGCCGTCCGACGCGGCGGACGCATCCCCACCACCGCACGCGGCCCCGTCGGCCGACTGCTCGCGGTCATCGCGCTGGCCCTGCTGCTGATGATGTTCACTCCCACCAAGTGGACACACCACTTCGGCGTCTACGCCGGACTCGCGGGCGCCCTCGCGGCGGTCACCACTGTCGCGTTGAGCCGCAAGATCATCCACGCCACCTACCTGCGCACCCTCTTCACCGCGGGCGTCTTCTTCCTGCTCGCAGTGACCTTCACCGGCTCCAACGGCTGGTGGTACGTCTCCGGCTACGGCGTCCCCTGGCCCGACCGCGCCCCCACCCTCGCAGGCATCGCGGTCTCCTCCCTGTTCCTCACCGCCGCGGGCGCCACCGCCGCCATCGCCCTCTGGCAGTACTACCGTGCCCCTGACCACACCTCCCCACCCGATCCGTCTGCCGGGATCCCGAAGGACACGGACGACCGGAGCGAAACCCGCTCTCGCGCCATCACTTCGCGCCCACCGGCGGTCACCGCCCTCACCCTCGCCGCCGCCGCGATGCTCCTGTTCGAAGTGGGATCCCTCGCCACCGCGATGATCTCGCAATACCCGGCCTACTCGGTCGGCCTCGCCAACCTGCGCACCCTCACCGGCAACCGCTGCGCCATGGCCGACGACGTCCTGGTCGAAACCAACACCGCCGACTCCCTCCTCACCCCCTACACCGGCACCGTCGCCGACGGCCTCACCGCCGAGAACACCGGCTTCACCCCCAACGGCGTCGGCAGCCTCATGCCCGACCCCGGCCCTGGGCAGTCCACCGCACCCCCCTCCGGTTCCGGCCCAGCCCCCGGCGGGGCCGCACCCGGTGGACCCGGCAGCACGCCCGGCGGCCAGGGAGGCACCGTGCCCGGCGGACCAGGCGGCAGCACGCCCAGCGGACCCGGAAACACTCCCGGCGGGTCCAGTGGCGCACCCGGCACCCAGCCGAACAGCCCGGGAGGTACCGCACCTGGCGGACCTGGCACAGCCCCCGGCGGCCCAGGCACAGCACCGGGCGCGGGCGGCACCCCTCCCGGAGGAGCGGCAAGTGGACCCGGGGCAGGTGCTCCGGCCGCACCGGGCGGAGCTCCAGGCGCGGGAGGCCCAGCGGTCACCGGCGTCAACGGCAGCACCGTCGCACTCCCCTTCGGCCTCGCCCCGGAACGCACGCCTGTCCTCGGCAGCTACTCGACCGGGGCACCACAGCGCACCCAGCTCACCACTCAGTGGTACCGCCTGGATCTCGCTGCGGCACAGCAGAATCCCGCCTATCGCGTACTGATCCTCACGGTGGCGGGGCGGATCGAAGGCATCGGCCCGGACGGCTCACCGATGCCGGGCCAGAAACTCCGTGTCGAGTTCGCGAACCGCGCCGAGGACGGCACCGTCACCGCGCTGGGCGATCTCACCCCGCCGTCGGTCGGCGGCGCGCCAGGCTGGCGGAACCTGCCCATCGACCTGGACCGCATCCCCCAGGGCACCACAGCAGTCCGCCTGGTGACCGAATCAGGCGAACCAGACCCGATGCGCTGGCTGGCCCTCACCCCACCCCGCCTCCCCAAACTCTCGACCCTGAACACCATGGTCGGCAGCACCGACCCGATCCTCGCGGATTGGCATGTGGGCCTGGCCTTCCCCTGCCAGCGCCCCTTCGACCACCGCGACGGCGTAGCCAAACTACCGATCTGGCGCATCCTCCCCGACAAACTCAACGCCCAGGTCTCCGAAACCTGGCAAGGCGAAACCGGCGGCGGCCCCCTCGGCTGGACCACCACCCTCATGCAATCCACCCCCATCCCCACCTACCTCGCCGACGACTGGACCCGAGACTGGGGCGAACTCCAACGCCTCACCCGCTACATCGCCGCCCCACCCGCCGACATCGCCACCCACACCGAATCCCACTGGGGCTGGACAACTCCCGGCCCGATCAGAACCAGCTGACAGCACTACAACGGCCGTCGTACCAACCCTCGGCACGGAGACCCGTGCCAGGTCAACACCGACCCCACAACGCGAAAACCGCCGCCCCCGAATGGGAGCGGCGGTTTCGTTTGGTGAGAGCTTACTTCGGCGGTTCACCGGCGGGCGGCTGGGCGCCCTCGGGTCCGCCGGGCGGAGCACCGGCAGGCGGCTGTCCGCCTGCGGGCGGGGCACCGGCGGGCAGCGGCTCGCCGATATTGCGGGCCATGTCCGGCATCAAGCGGATCGCGACCTGCTCCCAGGTGCCCCAGTTGTGGATGCCGATGTCGGGGAAGTCGTAGCTGACGTTGGTGTATTCCAGTGCGGTGAGACGCTTTTCGAACGAGCGGGTGTTGGCCAGCGCGATGGCCTCGAGCGGCATGCCCTGGGTGATCGCGTCGATGGAGGACAGGTCCTGGTCGGCGGGCTTGGCGCTACCGGCCGAGATGTAGAGGCGGGTGTTGTTGGCGATCAGTTTCTCGGCGAACCCGTACGGGTCCATCCGCTTCCACTTCTCGCTGCCCGCGGGCGCCATCGACTCGATGTTGTAGCCGCCGCTGGCGATCATCGCCCCGGCCAGCGCCTCACGCATGCCCGGCATCGACATGTGCAGGTAGCCCGACAGCGAGCCGGCGTAGGTGAACTGCTCGGGGTGGTAGGCGGCCATCAGCAGCGCCGCGCTGCCACCGCTGGACAGCCCGACCACGCCGTTGCGGCTGTCGCTGAAGCCCAGGCGCGACTTCAGCGCGTCCGGCAGGGTCTCGGTGATGAAGGTTTCCCACCGATAGGTGTTGGTCTTGCCCTGGGTGTCCTCCCAGCCGCCGATGGCCGAACCGGAGTCGGCGCTGGGCAGCATGGACCCGTCGGGGTTGACGCCGTTGAAGCTGCTCGGCTGGTCCCAGTCGGCGTAGAAGCTGGACTGGCCACCGACCGGCATCACCACATTGATATTGAATTTGGCCATCTGCGCCGGGATGGAGGTGTGCTTCTCCCATCCGTTGAGGTCGTTCTCGGCGCGTTCGCCGTCGAGCAGGTAGACCACCCGGTCGGTGTTGCCGTCGGCCGCGCGGATGATGCGGGTGTTGATGGTGCCCATCGACGAGTCCACCGGGAAGTCGATCGCCGAGGGGTCGGCATCGGCCGAGGCGGGTGCGGCCACCAGGCCCCACGGCAGCAGCGCGGCCACCGTCGCACCGACCATCGTCCGCCGGACCAGGCCCGATCTGTGCCGGCGCTCCTGCGCGCCTCCCCGAATTACGCCACGCATGATGCTGATCAGACCTTTCGTTCACGCGGCCTCGCCGCTTCCCCACGCGACCCGCCGTACGCGCACGACCTGCGGACGGATCCTGCCGGGCAGCATAGCGCGCCCCCGAAGCCGGGGGCACATCGAATTGCGATGCGGGGCAATCCGCTTCGCGTCACGGCCTCTGCCTGCGGGTTCTCGCCGCTCGGCACCGGCTCGGCGGGCGCTAGGCTGGATGGTCGATCGTGGCCGCGACCCCCGGCGGCCCTGCCAAGGACGGACCTCCGTGAAGCTCGCCGTACGCCTGTTGATGTTCCTGCTGGTCCCGGCGGTGCTGTTCGCACTGCCGTGGTGGACGCTGGTCGCCGCGCCCACCGGCGGCGCCGGTCCGCTGTTCTGGGCGGGCACCGCGGTGGGTGTGCTCGGGTTCCTCGCGCTGCCCGCCGGGATGTTCCTCGGCCACGGCCCGGCCCAGTCCGATCCGGCGGTGATCATGGGCGACACCCTGCTCGGCGTGCTGTGGGTGGTGTTCTCGTGGTCGGTCCTGGGCCTGCTCGCGCGCGGGGCGCTGGCGGTCGCCGGGGTCGACGGCGAGCTGGCCGCGCGGATCGTGGCGGGCGGGGTGCTGGCCGTCTCGGCGGTGCTGATCGGGTGGGGTGTGTACGAGGCGCGGCGGGTGCCGCGGGTGCGCACCGTCGACGTGGCGATCCGCGGCCTGGCCGAGCAACTCGACGGGCTGCGCGTCGTGGTCGTGACCGACACCCATTTCGCCGCGCTGGACCGGCGCCGCTGGTCGGAGCGGGTGGTCGAGGTCGTCAACGCGCAGCGCCCGGACATCGCCTGCCACGCCGGTGACCTGGCCGACGGCTCGGTCGCCAAGCGCCGCGCCCAGGTCGACCCGCTGGCCAAGGTCGACGCCCCACTCGGCCGCTTCTACATCACCGGCAACCACGAGTACTTCGGTGACGCCCAGGGCTGGATCGACCACATGGCCGGGCTCGGCTGGCAGCCCCTGCACAACGAGCACCGCACCCTCGCCCACGACGGCGCGCGCCTGGTGATCGCCGGGATCGACGACCCGACCGGTGTCGGCCTGCCCGGCCACGGCCCCGACCTGCCCGCCGCGCTGGCCGGTGCCGATCCGGAACTGCCCGTCGTGCTGCTGGCTCATCAGCCCAAACAGATCGCCGACAGCGCCGTAGCGGGCGTGGCCCTGCAGATCTCCGGACACACCCACGGCGGGCAGATCTGGCCGTTCCACTACCTGGTCCGCCTCGATCAGCCGGTGGTGGCCGGGCTGAGCAGGCACGCGAACCACACCCAGCTCTACACCAGCCGCGGCACCGGTTTCTGGGGTCCGCAGCTGCGGGTGTTCGCGCCCAGCGAGATCACCGTCCTGGTGCTGCACCCGGAGCGGGCCTGACGCTCAGCGGTGCGGCTGGGTGACCTCCGGCGGCAGCGGATCGCTCATCGCCACCCCGGACCCGGTCCAGGTGTAGGTGATGGTGACCGGGCCGCCCTGCGGCGCCGCGAACGGCTCGTCGGCCACCAGCCACTTGTAGTCGACGCTCACCGAGTTGCCGTTCGATCCGCTGACCGAGGTGAACGCGTAGGGCTCGGAAGTGCCTGTGCCCAAATAGGTTCCGTCGTGGAAGAACAGCACGTGGATCGGCGCGCCCGCCGAGTTCCCGCCGACCGCGCGCACCCACAGCAGCTGGCCGCAGTCGCCCGGCTGGTCGGTGGAGGCCTGCGTGGCGACCCATCCGCCACCTAGTCCGGCGATCGCGTTCTGCACGCCGGTCGAGGACGGATCGATGCAGCGGCCGGGACCGCTGATGTCGTCGGCGGGCGCCGGAGTCACCACGGGCGCCTCGGTCTCACCCGGCGAGCCACCACCCGGCGCGGGCGTACCTCCGCCGGGCGCGGGCGTCACAGCCGGGGCGCCACCGCCGGGCGCGGGAGTCACCGCGGGCGCACCGCCGGGCGCGGTGGTCGGCGCCGTACTGCCGGGAGTCGTCGCACGGGACGTCGTCGGCACTGTCACCACACCGTCGCTGTCGGTGCAGCCTGCGACCAGTCCCGCCGCGATGGCGACCAGCGCACTCATCCGAACTGCCTTGTTCATGTTCCCTCGATTCCGAGTCCCCAGCGCGCGATCACGCGTACGAAGGCAACATCGGGACCCTCCGAGGACCCGTTAGGCGATCCGGCCGGATTATCACCCTAGGGTGCGAAAGTCACACCCCTCCGAACCATACCTAGATCTGCTAGGTTATGACCTAGCACTTCTAGGTATAGGAGCCCGATGCGCATAGACAAAGACCTGGTGGCGGCCTCGGCCACGCCCCTCGTGCTGGGCATCCTGGCCGAGGGCGAGTCCTACGGCTACGCCATCCTCGAGCAGGTCACCACCCTCTCGCGGGGCCGGATGCAGTGGACCGACGGCATGCTCTACCCCCTGCTGCACCGCCTGGAACGGCTCGGCTACGTGTCCTCGGCCTGGCGCACCGCCGAGAGCGGCCGCCGCCGCAAGCACTATCTGATCACCGAGGCGGGCCGCGCCGCCCTCGCCGAACGGCAGGCGCAGTGGCAGGTCGTCGCCGAGGCTCTCGAACAGGTCTGGCGCGACGCGACCCGCCCGCCGACGATCGCGAAGGGCTGGGCGTGATGAGCACCGACGCACAGCTGCAGGCCCACATCGACCAGTGGCGTGGCTATGTCCAGCGCCACCGCGCCATCTCGGTCGCCGATATCGACGAGATGGAAGACCATCTGCGCGAACGCATCTCGACCCTGCGCGATGCCGGGCTCGCCGACGACGAGGCCTTCCTCGTCGCGGTGAAGCGAATGGGTGCCGTCGACGCCATCTCGCGCGAGTTCGCCCGCGAACACTCCGAAAGACTGTGGAAGCAGCTCGTTCTGCTCCCCGCCGATACCGAAGACGATGCGCGCCAAAGCAATCGGGAACTGACCGTCGTCCTCGGGCTCGCCGTCGGCGCCGCGCTGGCACTGAAGGCGGGTGTCACCTTCCTCGACGACCCCTATCTCGGACTGAATGTCAGCTTGCTCGTCCTGCCGTTCCTCGCGGCCTATTTCGCCTGGAAGCGGCAGGTGCGCGCGAGAGTCGCCGCGCTGCTGGTGGTTCCGTTCGTGCTCGCGGCACTGGTGCTGAACCTGTACCCGTTCGAGGAAGACGGCGCGACCGAGATCATCGCCACCATCCACGCCCCCATCGCCCTGTGGTTCGCCGTCGGCCTCGCCTATGCCGGCGGTGACTGGCGCTGTGAACGGCGCCGGATGGACTTCATCCGGTTCACCGGCGAGTGGGTGGTCTATCTGAGCCTGCTGGCACTCGGCGGCGGCGTCCTGATGGGGCTGACCGCCGGTGCTTTCAGCACCCTCGACATCGACGTGGAGCCGATCTTCGAGAACTGGGTGCTGCCGTTCGGCGTGGCGGGTGCCATGGTCGTGGCGGCCTGGCTGGTCGAGGCCAAGCAGAGCGTGGTGGAGAACATCGCACCCGTGCTGACCAGGGTGTTCACCCCGCTGACCATCCTCATGCTGCTGGCCCTGCTGGTGGCCTTCGCGACCACGCGCAGCGTGATCGATGTCGACCGCAACCTGCTGATCCTGATGGATCTCATCCTGGTGCTGGTCCTGGGTCTGCTGCTCTACTCGATCTCGGCCCGCGACCCGCTCGCCCCGCCCGGCCTGTTCGATCGGGTCCAGCTGGTGCTGGTGATCAGCGCGCTGGCCGTGGACGTGGTGATGCTGGCGGCCATGCTCACCCGGATCGCCGAATTCGGTTCCACCCCCAACAAAGTGGTGGCGCTCGGCATGAATGTGGTGCTGCTGGTGAATCTGGTGTGGTCGGTGCGCCTGGGTGTCGGATTCGTGCGGGGGCGGCGCGGTTTCGCCGATCTCGAACGCTGGCAGACCGATTACCTTCCGGTCTACGGGATCTGGGCGGCCGCGGTGGTCTGCGCGATCCCGCCGCTGTTCGCCTTCGACTGAGTCAGGACAGGCGAAGGGCGTTGAACCACAACCGGTTCACCGTCTCCACCAGGGTGTCGAACGGGACCGGCTCGCCGCCGACGAACACCAGATACGCGGTCCGGCTGACCATCGCCGACAGCGACAGCGCCGTCGCCCGCGCATCCAGCTCGGCATCGGCGCGGCCGAGCCGCTGCAGCTCCGCGATCATCGCCGCATTGCGCTCGATCAGCGCCGACCCGCGCTCGTAGCGCAGCGCGCGGAAGGACTCGTCCACCTGCGAGACCTGCTCGAGCACGGCCATCAGCCGCGCATGGCGACGGTAGGAACGCAGGTACTCGGCATTGGCCGCGGCGATCAGCTCACGCGGGTCGTCCACGCCGGTGCGCTCGCGCACGTGCGGGTGCAGCATCTCCTCGCGCAGCTGCCGCACCACCTCGGCGAAGATCTCGTCCTTGCCGTCGAAGTAGGTGTAGAACGAGCCCGAGGCGACCCCGGCGGCCTTGGCGATATCGCTGGTCCTGGCATCGAGGAAACCGTCGCGCTCGAAGACCTCGCGCGCCGCGGCGACCAGTGCGGCCCTGGTCCGCAGCCCCCGCGAGCTCTTCGGTGCGGGCCGTCCCACCTGCCCGTCCCCTGCGTCCTCGGCGCCCACTGTCTCGCTTCGCTGCTCGTCGGAATCTGACTGCCGGATCCTAACAGCGGGTCAGTGCGCGATCAGCAGGGCGAGGCAGCCGAGCAGCGGCGGGACCAGCTGGATCAGGGCGGCGCGGGCCTTGTCCGGCGAGGAGACCAGCAGCACCACCCCCGCCGCCACCATCGAGCCCGCACCCGCCAGCACCAGGGCCAGGCCGATGCCGGTGTCGCCGAAGACCGTGAACGCCATGCCGACGGCGGCGACCACGGCCAGGAACAGGTTGTAGAAGCCCTGGTTGAAGGCCATTTCCCGGGTGGCCTCGGCCTGTTCGGCGGTGATGCCGAAGGTCGCCCTGGTGCGCGGGCTGGTCCACTGCAGGGACTCCATGACGAAGATGTAGCCGTGCAGGAGCACGGCGATGCCGAGGAAGATCAACGCCACGACCGTCATCGCACGCCTCTCGTTCGGTGGGCATCGCTGCCCGGGTCGCTCGAGTATCGCCGATGCCGGGGGCGTGTGGGCGAGGACGGGCCGAGGCGGGTCACAGCACGGCGGGCACCGGACGCGACAGCGCGGCCGTCTCGGCGGCGACGGTCAGCGGGTCGGTGATCGGGCGGCCGAGCAGGGCTTCCAGATCATGGCCCGGTGTGGCGAGGAATCCGTGGCGGACGGCCGTGGCGATGGACGCGATCATCGGCGGCTGGAACGGCAGCAGGCCATCGGTGGTGAGCGCCCGGGCGCGCAGGGTGGCGAGGTCGAGGTCGCGGTGCCGGACGCCGAGCTTCCCGGCCACGGCGTCGGCCGTGATGGGCGTGCCGACGAGCTCGTAGGTCCGGTCCGCGTGGGCGACGGGTGCGGCGGCGACGACGGCGGCCGCCTCGGCGAGATCCGCCCGGGCCACCGCCGCGAGCGCGCCTGTCCCGAACGCCGATTCGACGGTGTCGATATCCGCCCACTGCAATGACGAACCGAACAACTCCGCGTAGAGGCCGTTGCGCAGGACAGTCCAGCGCAGGCCGCTCTGCGCGAGCAGGCGTTCGGTGGCGCGGTGGGCCAGGGCGAAGGCGAGGTGGTCACCCGCCCCGGCCAGGCTGGTGTAGATGACGTGCCCGACCCCGTCACGCACCGCCGCGTCGATCACCGCTCGATGGCGCGCGATCACCCGATCGTCCTCGGCGTACCCCGCCGAGACCAGCACGAGCGTCGAAACGCCCGCCAGGTCGAGGGTTTCCGGCGCGTCGAAATCCAGCGGCCGGATATCCGTTGCGGCCGTTCGGCTCCCACCCACCGCGGGGACGCCTCCCGTGAGCAGCCGAGCCAGAATGCCCGAACCGAGCTGACCGTGCGCGCCGGTGACCATGATCATCGAATTGCCTTCTCCCCGTGTGGTTCTCTTCGGTAACTACAGTGAAATAGTCGCCCGCCACCGCTGAACCCACAAGAAGGCACTCTCATGTCACCCACGCACACCGAAGTAACCGTGCCCGCCGACCTCGACCCGTGCGGCCTCCCCGAACATCCCGATTGCGGCATCCGCGACGTCCTCGACCGCGTCGGTGACAAGTGGTCGGTCCTGGTCATCGTCGAACTCGCCCGCGGCCCCCGCCGCTTCCGCGAACTCCAGCGCGGCATCCACGGCATCTCCCAGCGCATGCTCACCCTCACCCTGCGCCGCCTCGAACGCGACGGCCTGCTCACCCGCACCGTCTACCCCACCGTCCCCGCCCAGGTCGACTACCGCCTCACCCCCACCGGCGCCACCCTCACCCACCTCGTCGAAGCCCTCGCCACCTGGTCCCTCACCCACCGCGAAACCATCGCCGAATCCCGCCTGGCCTACGACACCACTCACCCGGGCCACGACATCCACTGAGCGACAAGTCCACTACCAGTGGATTCGCCCATCCGTCGGCTAAACCTCTCAACTTCGTGAAATGCGTAACACTTCCTCGATCCCCGGAGATCACACCTCCGCGTGGGAGCCACGCGGACCTAGCGAAGGAACAACACTTGACGACACCGCCCTACCCGCCGCCCCCGAATCCCCCGTACGGCCAGCGCCCCGGATATCCGCCGTATCCGCCGCGCAAGAGCAATACGAACGTCATCATCCTGGTGGTCGTCGGAGTGTTCGTGCTGTGCGGTTTGGGTGGCTGCCTCGCGATCGTCGCGGGCAGCGACACCGAGGACAAGGTCGCCGCGACGTTCACCACGGCCGCACCCACAGCGCCCGGTGCCCCCGCGGCGGCACCGGAGGACGATGTCGCGGCCGCCGGATCAGCTGTGCGTGACGGCAAATTCGAGTTCACGGTCACCGCGATCGACCCGCCGGTCAAGGTCGTCGGCGACAACCCCTACCTGCAGAAGACCGCCCAGGGCCAGTACATCCTGGTGCACCTCACGGTCACCAACATCGGCAACAAGGCACAGTCCTACTGGGCGAACAACCAGAAGTTGATCGACGACCAGGGCCGTGAGTTCGAGAACGACACCATGGCCGGGATCAATGTCAACGAAGACACCGCGATGACCTCGGACATCAACCCCGGCAACTCGGTCCAGGTCGTGGTCGTCTTCGATGTCCCCGCCGGAACGACACCCGCCGCCCTCGAACTGCACGACTCCGCGTTCTCCGGCGGAGCGAAGGTCGCGCTGCGCTGACGAGTTCAGCGAATCGTCGCCCAGCACCACCCGGCCTCAGCGGACGAGGCGGAGGCGGGTGGGGGCGAGGCCGATGCTCAAGCGCTGGCCCCAGGACAGGCGTAGGGCGTCGTGTTCGATGCCGTCGCCGAAGGCGACCAGGCCGTCGGACTCGATGTCGATGTGCAGGCTTTCGCCGGTGATCTCGCCTTCGGTGTGGGTGATTCCGGTGGCCGGGGAAGGCCAGGCCTCGCGGACGAACCAGACGAGTCTGCGCTCGGTGGGTTCGGGGAGGGTCAGTGGACTGTTCCGTTCGCGGTGGGCCGACGAGCACCAGCCGGTGGCGCCGGTGCCGCTGCCGACGAGGATGCCGGAGGAGGCCTGGCGTTCGTCGCGGATGCGGTAGCGACTGGTCTGGTGGGTCGGGTGGCCGAGGTAGATCTCGTTGAGCGCGTGCAGTTTCCGGCCGTCGTCGGTTCTGGCCTCGACCATGGTGAGTTCGTCGGTGTCGCCGATGTGGTGCAGGAGTTCCGCCGCGTCGGCGGGGGTGTGCTTCGCGAGGACCCCCGGCTCCGGGCTGATGCCGATGACGACCTGGCCGTCGAGATACTTGGCCACGTTGGCGATCAGCCCGTCCTGTCCGACGATCACCACGATGTCCTCGGGCGCGAACAGGAACCGCGACAGGTCCTCCCGCTCGACCACGCCGCGGCGCCAGCCCATCGGAATCGCGGCGCTGACCTCGGTCAATGCCGCGTTGATCCGCCGGTCACGCTCCACCACCTCGTTCAGCGATCTGTCGCGCGAGCGCAGGAAGAAGTCGACCTGCCCGCGCGTTCCGTGCCGTGCCAGCAGTTCGGACAGTTCGGTGCGCCGGTGCACCAGCACGACGCGCGGAGCCAGGCTCATCGGCTGAACCGTTGCAGGATCGGCGCGATCATGTCCGGCGTCAAGGTGATGCTGCCGATCTCCGGCAGGTTGCCCGCGAGTTCCTTGACGGCCAACGCGTAGAGCGTTTCCTGGGGAATCTCGCGGTACGCGTCCAGATGCGCCTTCTCCCCGGCGGCTTCAGCCTCGGCGAGCTTGCGGATGCTGTCGGCTTTGGCGTCGTCGGCGATCCTGCTCGCCCTGGCCTGGTCCTCGGCCTTCCTGAGCGTGTTCGCGCCACGCTGGACGACCAGCAGTTCCTCGCGCTTCGCCAGCTCGATCTGGTTCTGCAGTTCGTTCTCGCTGATCGCGCGCTCGCGTTCGACGGCGAGCGCGCGCCGCTCGAAGGTCGCCCTGTCCGCTTCCTGCTGCACCTTCTCGCGGATCGTGGTCTGCAGCGCCTTCTCCATCTCCGCGTCGGGCCGGATCGCGACGACACGGATGTCGATGATCGCCAGCCCGATGTGGTCGGCGGTCAGCTTGCGGGTGGCGGCTTCCTTGACCTTGTCGACGCCGGTGCGCAGGGCGGTTTCGAGGTCGAGCGTGGCCAGCACCTCGAGGGCGTGTTGCTGTGCGTTCTCGGTGAGGGTGTTCGCGATCTGGCTCAGCGGGTCCTGCCGCCAGGTTCCGGTGTCGGGGTCGATCGAGAAGTCGATCCTGCTCGTCGCGGTCTCGGGATCGGTGCAGCGGTAGGTGACCGTGAGCTGGACGGTGACGTCCTGGTAGTCGCGGGTACGGGCGTGGAAGAGCATCGGGAGCTCACGGTCGTCGACCGGAACCTCGCTGAGAACCGCGGTACCCGGCCGGAACCAGAAGCTCAGTCCGGTGCCGTCGTGCAGGACCTTGCCCCTGCGGACATGCCTGACATGCACGGTCGGGGCTCCCCTGAGATGCCGCAGTCCGGGGTAGCTACTGATGTCCGCCATCGCTTCTCCTTAGTTATGGTCGTATTGACCATAACAGACCGGCCGCTGACGCGCACCACTGGATCACTACATCCAGCAACCCCCGGAAACTCGTACCGGAATCCGGTACGATTATTGGGGACACAGGAAGGAACAAGCCGATGACCAGCATGTCCGCCAGTGAGGCGCGCGCCAGTTTGTACCCGCTCATCGAGCAGGTCAACGACGATGCCGTGGCTATCCACATCACCAGCCGAAAAGGCAATGCGGTACTGATCTCCGAAGACGAGTACAACTCCCTGCGCGAAACCCTCTACCTGATGCGCTCCCCCGCCAACGCTGCCCGCCTCGCTCAGGGCATCGCTCAGCTGGAAGCCGGCGAGGTGGTCGAGGTGGATATGGAGCGGCTCGCGGAAGAGCTCGGGTGAAGGTCACCTTCGCGAAGGTCGGCTTCGAGGACCTCGGTCACTGGATCTCCACCGATCGCAAAATGGCGCTTCGAATCATGCGCCTCATCAACGACATCGAGCGGGACCCGTTCTCGGGACTGGGTAAACCCGAGCCCTTGAAGGGCGACAAGTCCGGTTATTGGTCGCGCCGGATCAACGACGAGCACCGCCTGGTCTATGCCGTCGCCGGGAACAACATTCTCATCGCCCAAGCCCGCTACCACTACTGACTCCGCAACCTTCGCCCGCTGGCGCAGCGACGCCACGAAAGGGCGCCGGACCAGCGCGGCGACGCCGTAGAACCTGATGATTGCCGGTGCGATGGGTCGGTAGCAAGCCCTGGGTTTTCGGGGTACCGGCCCCGTGCGAACTGTGGAACTCTTCCGCTGCACGAGGTTCCGGGCGCATAGCCGGGGCCGTCCACACCGACGCGAAGGACCACCGAACTCATGCGAATCGCAGGACTGACCGCCCTGGCGGCGGGCGCACTCGTTCTCCCGGCCATCCTGGCCCCCACCGCCTCGGCGGAGGTGGAGGACATCACCATCTCGGCGTGGGGCAACAGCGAAATCCCCGTCGCCTGCGACTATGTGGGCGCCAACTGCACCGTCATGGCCCGGATGTTCGGCTCCGACTACGCCCTGCCCGCCACCCTGACCATCAACGGCCAGGAACTCACCTCGGCCGAGCGCCTCGACTACCCGGACCGGGAACGCAGCGCACTCCGCGGCACCTGGCGCCCGCCGGCCAAGGGCACGTACACCATCGTCGCCACCCAGGGCTCCTCCACCAAGACCCTGGTCATCGAGATCACCGGAGATGCCCAGCTGGGCAGCGGCTCGGCGGGACTTCTTCCCACCGGCTCCAGCTAAAAGTCGCGGCGGCGCAACGCCATCCAGCCCACTGCGATGGCCGTCGCCGCCCAGCATGCGGTGACCGCGAGACCTGCCCATGGACCGAGCGCGCCGGTGGGGTCGTACACCAGGACCTGGCGGCCCGCGCGGTCCGGCAGGTACTCCGCGACGCTCCCACCTCGGGTGACATCGCCGAGCACGAACGACAGCAGCAGGACGAGTGGGATCAGCACGCCCATGGTGACGGCCGAACTGCGCAGCAGGGTGGCGACCCCGGCGGCCATCAGCGCCATCAACGTCAGGTATACGGCGCAGCCGAGCAGGGCGCGCCAGCCGACCGGATCGTCGAGTGCGATCGCGCCGTCACCGATGAGCGGCCGGCCGACGAGCAAGCAGATCACGCCCGTGACGAGCCCGACACCGAAGGTCAGTGCCCCGATCACGGTCAGGTTGGCCGAGTACAGCAGGCCCCGCCGGGGAACCGCCGTCAGCCATACCCGCATGCCGTGGTCGCGGTACGGGCCGGCAGCGCAGGCCGCACCGAAGGCGATGGCGATGACCTGCCCGAAATTGATGCCGAAGAACGACAGCAGCACCGGATCGAAATCCGCTGTGCCCTTCGCTTCGTGGGCGAGTGTGGCGCTGCCGAGCAGTGAGAGTCCGACCGTCACCGCGAACAACAGCACCAGAATGCCGTTCAGCGAGGGCAGTGATCGAGCCTTGATCCATTCCGAGTGGAGTACCGGGGTGAACGTCATCGTCGCGCCTTCTCAGGTGTGGGGGTGGTGGCCGCGAATTCGCCCTCGGCCGAGGTCAATTCGAGGTAGGCATCCTCCAGCGAGGCCTGCTCGTCGGCGAGTTCGAGGATCGGGACGCCCGCGTCCGCGAGCAGCGGGCCGATCCGGTCGAGGCGCTGGCCATGGATGAACCAGCACCCGGAGTCCTCGATCGCTGCGATTCCCGAGCCTGCCAATACCTCGCGCAGCCGCGCTCCGTCGGTCGTCCGAACGCGGACGCACGACTGCACGTGCTCGTCGAGGAAGACCTGCAAGGTGGTATCGGCGAGCACGCGGCCGCGACCCAGCACGATCAGCTGGTCGGCGAAGGTGGCGGTCTCGCCCATCAGGTGGCTGGAGACGAGCACGGTGCGGCCCTCGCCCGCCAAACGGCGCAGCGTTTCCCTGATCCAGATGATCCCCTCCGGATCGAGCCCATTGGACGGTTCGTCGAGCAGGACCACCGGTGGATCGCCCAGGAGCGCGGCCGCGATGCCGAGGCGCTGGCGCATACCGAGCGAATAGGTGCGGACCCGGCGGCGGGCCACGGCGCTCAGCCCGACCTCCTCAAGGACGGTGGTGACCCGCCGGGCGGGAACACGGTTGCCTGCAGCGAGCGCGAGGAGATGGGCTCGAGCGGTACGGGCCGGATGCGGCGCCGTGGCATCGAGCAGGGCGCCGACCGTGCGCAGCGGCCACTCGATGTCGCGAAACCGTCGACCGCCGATGGTCGCTGTCCCCGAGCTCGGCCGATCCAGGCCGAGGATCAGCCGCATCGTGGTCGACTTGCCGGCGCCGTTGGGCCCCAGGAATCCGGTGACGCGGCCGGGGCGGACCGAGAAGTCGATCCCGTCGACCGCCCTGGTGCGTCGGTATGTCTTGGTGAGTCCGCGGACTTCGATACTGGTCATATTCACACCATCGCGCGGCTGCGACGACAGCACTTCCCCACCGAGCGGGTATCACCTCCCCCGCGCGGGGGAACCGCCGGCCGACGGTCGCTGGCACGATGGCATGTGTGTTCACAGCACTGTTGCGGCCACTGACGCGTTCGGTGACCTACACCCGCGCACTGCATCTGGCCCTGCCGATGACCGCGGTCGCGTTGTGGATGTTCATCGACAAGCACAGCCCCTGGGTGCCGCTCCTGCTGGCCGTCCCGATCGGGTTGTTCCCGGGAGTGCGGCTGGCCGAGACGATCCAGGCTCAACTGTTCCTCACCCCACACGAACGCGGTGCCACCGATGCCTCGATCGCTGTGGCGCCCGCCGCGGACTGGGCGGATCGCTGGCGGACGGTGCTGTGGCTCGAGATCCGGTTGTTGTTGAGCGTGGAACTATTCGGCGTCGGAGTACCGGCTATCCTGCTGTGCTCGGATCTCATGCGAGCGGCACTGGGAGCCGGGCCCACCCGGGACACCCTGCTCCATCTCGACGGCCCGCGGTGGTGGTACGCGCTTGTCGCGCCGGTACCGATTCTGGTGCTGCTCGCCCTGCTCATCGGCCTCGGCGAGGTGGTCACCGTCTGTGCGCGGTGGCTGCTCGGACCGTCGGCGTCGACGAGGCTGCACGCTCTGGAAGAACGCACCGAGCGGCTGCTGGAGAACAACCGCATCGCCCGGGAACTGCACGACTCGATCGGCCACTCGCTCACCGCGATGGTGTTGCAGGCCGGCGCCGCCCGCACGACCGGTGAGCCGGAGTTCACCGGCACCGCGCTCGCCGCGATCGAAGACACCGGCCGCGCCGCGCTGGAGGATCTCGAGCGTGTGCTCGCGGTACTGCGTGAGCCGAGTACCCCCGTGGTCCAGCGCCCGACGCTGACCGCGGCAGCCCGGCTGTTCGACTCGGCCCGTTCGGCGGGAGCCACCATCGATGCCGACATCACCGGCCCCATCGAACGGGTCTCCGGTCCGATCTCGCGCGAGGGCTACCGAATTCTGCAGGAAGCACTCACCAATGCCCTGCGCCATGCCGGCGGTGTCGCTGTCCAGGTTCGGGTGCACGCGGACACGCGATGGCTCGAGTTGGAGGTGACCAATCCCGTCCCCACCCCCGATCCAGCCATCCCTGCCGGTCACGGCAGTGGACTGCGTGGGATTCGGGAACGTGCCGAACTACTCGGCGGCGATGCTCGCATTGGCCTCGACGACGGACAGTGGCGGACATGGGTTCGGCTACCGTGCGGCCTAGGGTGATTCAGTGACCATCTCGGTGCTGCTGGTGGACGACGAACCGTTGGCGCGGGCCGGGCTGCGGGCGATACTCGACGCGCAAGACGGAATCACAGTGGTCGGCGAGGCGGCCGACGGCGTGTCGGTGGTCAGCGAGGTCAAGCGACTGCGCCCGGATGTCATCGCCATGGACGTGCGGATGCCCCTGCTGGACGGGATCGAAGCCACCCGGACGGTACTTCGAGCCATCCCGGACCCACCGAAGATCCTGATCATCACCACCTTCGAAAACGACGACTACGTATACGAGGCATTACGTGCCGGCGCCGACGGGTTCCTGCTCAAACGCGCCCGCCCCGCCGAGATCGCGAACGCGGTACGCACCGTCGCACAAGGCGATTCGGTGCTCTATCCGGCCACCATCAGGTCGCTGGCGGCGGGCCGCGGAAACGATCGCGCACGCGCGACAGTGGAGCGCGCCGACCTCACACAACGAGAAGCGGCGGTCCTGCGCCTGATGGCGAAAGGGTTGTCGAACGCCGAGATCGCCGCCGACCTGTACGTGGGTTCGGAAACGGTGAAGACCCATGTCAGCTCGATCCTGGCGAAATTCGGCGCCCGAGACCGCACCCAGGCGGTCATCGTGGCCTATGAATCCGGATTCGTGTAGTGGCCGATGAAAAACCCTCGCCGACATCTGTCGGCGAGGGTTTCTCTGAAGTGGACTACATAGGAGGTTACCCCAGGAAGGATCACCTCAGAGATCGGTTCGTCACTCTCAAGGATCGCCTTACCTCCAAGCCACCGCGTGATCCTGAACCGGTCACGCCGCCGCCACGCAGGTTGAAGCATCGGCTCACTGCCGAGCTACGTGCGGAGATCGTCTCCAAGTACGAGGCGGGCGTGCCGTCTACTCAGCTAGTGCACGAGTACAGGATGGGCAAGGGGACAGTGCTAACGATCCTTCGGGAAGGTGGCGCAAGTATCCGCAACCCGAGGCTAAGAGCCCCTAACGGGTTCGGTCATGTAGCGGTGAGACTCGCTGTCGTGCAGGATGTTTCGTCGTGGCAGCACCCTGGGTCGTAGATGACGAGTT
>NZ_JBSGDP010000071.1:0-30859 GCF_053602435.1 Nocardia sp. NPDC004415 | reverse complement strand
GCTCGGGCACGCTCAGGAGCGCGACGCCGCGGGCGTGCGCGCCTTCGAAGAAGCCGACGAGCACGCCGCAGGACCCGTCCGGCGGCGAGTTGTCGAGGGTGACGCTCAGCGCGCCGTCGAGGTCGAAGGCGAAACCGCTCAGGCCGGAGGTGCGCCAGAACGGGGTGGGGTAGGCGACCTGAACCTTGATCACCGATCCCATCGGCATCTGCTGGGTGAGGCCGTCGCGGGCGGCGGGCAGCGCGGGCGTGTAGCGCAGCCGTCCGGCCAGCGTGGGCGGGATCGCGACGACCACGTGTCCGGCGGTGAGCGTGCCGTCCGGCCAGGACACGCGAACGCCGGTGTCGTCGTGGGTGATCGAGTGCACCGGAGCGTCGAGGACGAGTTCCCCGGCGTCGAGTTCGGCGGCGAGGCGCTCGCAGATCTGATGGGTACCGCCGACCACGCGCAGCTCCTGTGCCCCGCCGGAGACGCCGACGAGCACGTCGATCAGGCCACCGGACTTGATGTAGAACAGGAAGTGCAGCAGCGACATCTCGGCGGGTTCGGCGGAGAACAACGCCGGGATCACCGCGCCCCAGAACGCCAGCGCCTCGGCGTCGGTGGTGTTCGCCCGCAACCACTCGTCGACGGTGCGGCGGTCGAGTTCGGTCGCCCGCGGCGAGGTCCACGGGGCCGACAGCGACACCGTCGCGGCCAGCGCCTCCAGCTCGGCCTGCAACCGGCCCACCTCCATGGCCGCCGCGTCGGACAGGCCGAAGGTGGCGTCGCCGTAGCGGGTGACGGTGCCGCGGTAGCGGGTCAACGCGTCGCCCGCGTCGTAGGTGGCGAAGGTCGGCAAGCCGAGTTCGGCGACGAGGGCGAGGACCGCGGTCTGGGTGGGCCCGATCCACTGCCCGCCCAGTTCCACCGGGATACCGTTCGACAGTGTGCCGCCGAACGTGCGCCCGGCGACCCGGTCGCGCGCTTCCAGCACCCGGACCGAACGGCCCGCGCGCCGCAGCTCCCTGGCGGCGGTCAGACCGGCCAGCCCCGCTCCCACCACGACGACATCGACATCGGTCATTGTCGGCACCTTCCTACGAACTCAGTCATACGTATGACTGTAAGATAGGTCACTCCGGCAGGGTGTGCAACAGTTGTGGCGACATCGTGCGCCGTGGACATGAGGAGATCGGGTGGTTTACGTCAGGGCTTCCGAGCGCGAGGAGCAGATCGTCGCGGCGGCCGTCACCGTGCTCAGCGAGGTGGGCGTGCCCGCGACCACCCTGCGCGCGGTCGCCGCGCGGGCGGGCGTCCCCCTCGGCACGTTGCAGTACGTGTTCCCCAGCAAGGACAAGCTGCTGCGCGCGGTGATCACCCGGCTCATCGACGACATCGCCGCGGCGCTGAAGGGACAGGGTGTCCTCGACAGAGGGGTCGAGCACGCGCTGCGCCACGGGGTCACCGGATTCTGGGAACGCCTGGTGGACAACCATGCCGGCCTGCAGATCATGCAGTACGAGCTGATGACGTATTCGCTGCGCAGCGAGTCCGACGGCAGCCTGGCGCGGTTGCAGTACGAGCGCTACACCGCCGCCGTCACCGAGTTCTGCGAACAGGCCGCGCTGGCCGCGGGCGAACGCTGCGCCGTCGGCTTCGAGACCATCGGCCGCCTGGCGCTGGCCCAGATCGACGGGCTGATCCTGCAGTACGCGGCCAACCCCGATCCCGACCGCGCCCGGCGCGATCTGGAGCAGGCCATCGAGATGCTCGTCCTGTTCGCCGACCCGCAGCCGGTCGCCCGCCGCGCCCGCCCGCGCACCCCGGCGGAATAACTCCGCGACAGCTCCCCTCTTGCGGCGCCTGCCACACTCGACCTATCGTGACTCATACAGCCGTATGACTTATCGGCCCCCGATTCGCCGCTGGAGTGTTACGAGATGACGCAGCAGAATTCCCACCCGCAGGTCGTCGTGGTCGGCGCGGGCATGGCCGGGCTGGTCGCGGCCCGCGCACTGCACCGCCGGGGTGTCGACGTGGTCGTGCTCGAGGCCGCGTCGCGGCCCGGCGGACGCGTGCTGGCCGAGACCACCGTGCTGGGTTCCCGGGTGGATCTCGGCGGGCAGTGGATCGGCCACGGACACCACCGCTTCGCCGCCCTGGCCGCCGACCTCGGCACCACCGTCTATCCGATGCGCACGCCCAAGGTGCCCGCCGTCCTCGACGGCACCACACCGGTGGCCACTGTCGGGCCGACCGCGGTCACGGCCACCGCGGTTCTCGCGGTCTGGGAGATCGCGTCACGGCTGGGTGTCCCCGGATCGTGGAAGTCCCAGACCGTGCGGGAGTGGCTCGAGCGCGTGCCGGGACGGCGGACGCGACGGCTGCTGGAGGTCGCCACGGCCGTGGCCACCACCGCCGATCTCGACCGGCTCTCGATACACGGCATGCTCGAGATGGTCCGCTTCCAGGGCGGGCTGCGCGGAATGCTGACCACCAGCGGCGGCGCGCAGGACAGCCTGATCGTGGAGGGCGCGGGCACGCTGGCCGAACGGCTGGCCGCCGAACTCGGTGACCGGGTGGTGCTCGACAGCCCGGTGACCGCGCTGCGTCGCGACGCGAGCGGCGTGAAGGTCGAGTCGGCGTCCGGGACCTGTCGCGCGGCGCGGGTGATAGTCACCGTGCCGCCGCCGACGGCCGCGCGCATCGAGCACCACCCGGCCCTGCCGGACACCCGCATCCGCTTGCAGGACTACACCTTTATGGGGTCGGTGTACAAGGCAATCGCCGTCTACGACCGCCCGTTCTGGCGCGAGCGCGCCGAGGCCGAACTGATGACGCTCACCGAGCCGGGCATCGCGTTCTTCGACACCTCCTCCCCCGGCGGCCCCGGCCACCTGTGTGTTCTCATCGGCGGTGCCGACGCGCACTCGCTCGACGACCTCACCCCCGAGGACCGCCGCGCCCGGATCCTGGGCACGGTGGCCGGACGGCTCGGCCCCGAGATCCTGACGCCGCGCGGCTGGTACGAGAAGTCCTGGCACCGCGACCCAGACGCGGGCGGCGGCTACACGGTCCTGCCCGAACCGGGCCACACCGACGGCCATTTCCCGCTTCCCGCAGCGCCTTCGGGCACTGTGCACTGGGCGGGCGCGGAAACCGCGAGCGAGCACGCCGGATACATCGAGGGCGCCATCGAATCCGGGGACCGGGTCGCGCGCGAGGTCCTCGCCGCGCTCGCCACGGCGGAGCCCGCCGGGCACTGACGCTACGGCGAGGCGGGATACTGCTCGCCGTCGGTGGTGAATTCCGGATTCCCGTACTCCGCGAGGCGTTTGCGCAGGACCCGGTTGGTGTAGGCGTCCACCACACGGCGCAGTCCCGGCCGGTTCTCAGCCATAGAGACGGCCAGGAAGCGGCCGAGGACGAACGGCGCGGTCAGCGCGATCCGGATCGCGTCACCGGCACCGAACTCCACGCTCATCTCCGCCGCGGCCTTGCGGTTTCCCCCGCAGAAGCCGAGGAAGAACACTCGGCTCCAGCTGCGTTCCACCGCGTCGGCGACGCGGTCGACGGGACCGCGCCCGGGGCGCAGGTAGGCCGACATGGTGGAGCGGACCAGTTCGCCGCAGGTCGCGTCGTCGAAGCCGTCGCGCAGCAGGGCGGCGCGGCCGTGGAAGACCTCGAGGATGCCGGTGACCGTCGTGGGCAGCAGTTCCTCCGGCAGGCCCAGCAGGAAACACCGGTAGCGGCTGAACTCGAGGATCGCGCGGTCGCGCCGGGAGAACTCGGTGCGGCCGCGCCGGGTGGCGAGCGTGGCCAGCAGGTACATGTTGATCAGCCCGGCGGGCATCTGGTCGACCTGCGGCACGGGAATGCCGTAGACCGCCGAATCCCAGTGTCGCGACCGGACGAGCGCGTTGTAGCGGACCATCGAATGCATCAGCCGCACCATGGCGGCCGCCTCGAAGCCGGGACCGTGCCGGTGCAGTGCGTGCTCGACGGTGGTGACCGCGAAGAAGCTCGCGGTCTCGTGGACCCGGCGGGCGGCGCGGCGGCCTGACAGCGCACCGGTCAGCGTCATCGGCAGGGCCGCATAGGTATTGAGGAAGGTCGCGAGGAAGGCACCGCGGATCAGGAACGGCGAGAGGAAGGCGGCGGCCGTGCGCGAGTACCGGGCGCCCTCTTCCACCAGGGCCATGTCCACCCACGCCGGGGTGTCCTCCATGGCGGCGAGGAACGCGCGCAACTCCTCGGGCGCCTCCGGCACCGCGTCGAGGCCCGAGCGGCACGCGCGCAGGAGCATGTCGATCAGGCCGCGCACGCCGTAGCGGTCCACCAGCGCGGCATAGGGATCGGCGACGGCGTCGCCGAGCATCGTCGCGGTGCGCATGAGTTCGACGACGCGCTCGTCGCGCAGCAGTGGGGCGCGGTCGGCGACCCAGGTCGGCAGCATCGCCTTGTCCCGGGGGTCGTCGGTGAAGCGGTACGGCGTGCGGTCGAAGTCGATCGTGCCGTAGAGGCGGGGTTGGCGTTCGCGCTGGCTGCGGACCCGCTCGGCGAGTTCCGGGTAGTGCGTGGTCATCGGGATCCTTAACTTTCACCTTGTCAGTTCGAGACTGACAGGTTGTCAGTTAGGGTGTCAAGGGTGACGACCTCGCCCGGTGCCCGCAGACGGATGAGCGCCTCGGACCGGCGCGAGCAGATCCTCGACACCACCCACGGAATCGTCACCGCGGAGGGCTTCCACGCGGCCACGCCCAACCGGATCGCGGCCGCGGCCGGGGTCACCCGTCCGGTGCTCTACCAGCAGTTCGGCGATCTCGCGGGGCTGTTCGTCGCCCTGATCGACCGCGAACAGCAGCGCGCGGGGCGGCAGTTCGCCGAGGCGGTCGCCCAGCACACCGATCCGCGCGAGACCGACCGTTTCGTCAACGCCTTCACCGCGATGCTGCACGCCGTGGACGCCCATCCCGACACCTGGCGCCTGTTCCTGTTCCCGCCGGAAGGCGCGCCGCCCGAGCTGTATCAGCGCCTGGCGGAGTCCCAGCGGTTCGTCCAGCAGTTCTTCCACACCGAACTGCTGCGCACCTTCCCCGGACTGCCCGATCCCGAGTACACCGCGCGCATCATCCACGCCGCGGTGCGCGAGCTGCTCCAGTTGCGTCTCAGCGATCCCGCCGAGGCGACCGTCGAGCGGCTCGGCTCCCTCATCCGGCGGATCCGGGCCCGCGTCATCGGCGACTGAGCGATGCCGATCGCCCGGTTGCTAGCATGACCCGGCCCGCGGCGGGGTCGACCCCGGGCGGACACCCGAGGGAAGGGGATCGCGGTGCGGGACGAGGTTCGACGCGACGACGCGACGCCGTCGAGTGCGGTGACCGCCTGGACGGTCGGGCTGCTGTGCGTGTCCGTGGTGGCGTGCGGGGTGATCGCCGGTGGGCTGCTGCACGAGACCGAGCCGGAGCTGACGACCGCGCCGCCCACGAGTACCCGGGTCCCCTCCTCACCCGTGCACACGCCGATCTATCGGACACCCGAGGTCGTCTATCCGGTGGCGATCCCCGGCTGCGATCAGGTCGAACCGGCCGCGGACGGCGGGCTGACGGGCTGGGTGGCCACCTCCGAGTCCAGCTACGACGATCCGGATTACCCCTGGTTGTCCGGACCGAAGGCGGGCGCGATGTCGGCGGCGGCCCGCGCGGCGTTGCCCGCGGCGGTCACGGTGGACTGGGCCTCGGTCGACCGGTCGCTGGTGTTCCAGCCCATCCTCGGGGAGCCGGACGACCCGTTCGGTGGCGTCACCCGTGCCACCGCGTCCGTGCACCGGGGCGAGCGGGCCGGGTCGCTGGCGCTGTCGGTGCGTGCCGACGGGTGGCCGCTCCCGCCGTGCCGCGCGGGCGCGCTCGACGAGCGACGGACCCTGCCGGAGGTCACCGTCGACCTGCACGACACCTGGTCGGAGACCGACGGTGTGCGCACCCTGTCCCGCAGCGCCACCGCCTATTTCGCCGACGGCGGCACGGTGAACGCCTACGCCACCGATGCCGGTGACCACGACGCGCGGCCCACGGGGACGGTGCCGTTCGAGCGTGACGAGCTGGTCGCGCTCGTGACCGCGCCGGGCCTGCGGGCGAGCACGCCGGTGCCGCCGGGGACCCCGACACCGCCCGAATCGTGTGGGTTCCCCGGCGACGATTCCGACCCGGTATCCGAGGCGGAGGCGCGCAGGCTCGGTGCCGTCCTGGCCGCGGTCCCGCTCGACGGCCATGTTCTCGACCGGCCGCTCACCGACCTGCGCCCGCGTGGTTACGGTGACGGCGGGGTGTGCCAGGTCGTCCGGGTGGACACGGGCGAGCCGAGTTCCCGGCTGACCGTGTCGATCAGCCGGGGTGAGCCCGCGCAGGTGCCCGACACCCGTGACGGCACCACCGTCCGTACGCTGCCCGACGGGTCGGTCGTGGAGACCCACGAGAGCGCCTACACCACCTGGCCGACCACCGGTTCGCGGTCCGAGAACTCGCGGACGGTGACCGTCACCCGGCCGTCCGGCACGCGGATCCGGCTGAGTTCCACCGCCGCCGACCCCGCGCAGCCACTCCCCTTCGACCAGCTCGAGGCGATCGCGCTGACGCCCGGATTGGAGGTCGCCTCGTGAGGCTCGCACCCGGAGTCCGGGGTCTCGTGCTGGCCGCCGTGGCCGCGGTGGTGACCAGTGCGGGCGCGGCCGCGGTCCTGCTGACCCCGCCCGACTCGTTGCGCAAGATCACCGGAACCGACGCTGCCGCACCGGGTCTGGCGTGGTCACTCGACGCCGCCGCGCTGTCGGGCCGCTCGTTCGCCGAGTTCCGCTCGCCGGTCGACGCCACCGGGATCAATCTGGGCAGCGCGGGTTTCCTCACGGTGGGTGACACGCTGGTCACCGTGATCGGGGTCTCCACCGACGACTCGGTCGCCCTGCGTGACGCGGTCATGTACGGCATCGACGCCGTCACCGGGCAGGTCAGCTGGCAGGCACCGGCCGACGGGCTCGGTGGGTGCGCGGCGGTCCCGCTCGACGGTGAACTCGTCTGCTTCGCCGACTCGACGAGCGGCCCGGGCGATCTGATCGGCTACGACCTCGCCGACGGCACCGTGACGCGCAGCGCGGTCCCGTGGCAGCCGTTCGCGCTCGCGGTCGCCGGTGATCGGCTCTTCGTCGCCGAGGGCGATGTCGAATCCGACGATGTGCGTGTCCATTCCGGCACGCGCGCCGACCCCGACGGCCGCTGGACCCGTGCGTTCGCCCTGGGCACCGCCTGGGAGGATCTCGGCGACGCGCTCGATGTGACGCACGGTCAGGGCCTGCTCGCCCTCGGCGCCGACCTCGCCGGCTTCGACCTCGACACCGGTGCCCCCACCTGGACGGCCCGCCTCGAGGGGTGTTCGCGCGTCACCACCACCACTCCCGCGCTGGTGGAGCGCATCCGGACCCGCTGCGACGGTTACCAGGTCAGCGGTGTCGACCTGCTCGACCGCACCGGACGTACGTTGGTGGCCACCGACCACGGCGCCCCGCACAGCCTCGTCGTCGACGCGCCCACCGACGACACCATCCCGGTCCTGATCGCCGACACCGCCTACGACCGCCGCGACGGCACAATCCGCTGGACCAACCCCGATCTGCTGTACACGGCCACCGACCACGAGGACACCCCCACCGAATACGGCACCGCCGTCGCCGTCCTCGGCGACCTCGCCGTCCTGTCCGACCCGCGCACCGCGACGACCTCCGGCCTGGACCTGCGCACCGGCGAAACCCGCTGGCGCGTCCCCACCGACCGCCAGGGCACCGTCGCCCTCCGCGACGGCGACGACATCGTCTTCACCGACGCCCAGGGCCTGTGGTCCGTCGACGCCCACACCGGAAAAACCCACTGGGACATCCCCTTCCGCGCCGTGAACCCCGACCCGGACGCCTTCTCCGCCCCCAGCGCCGTCGCGGCCACCGGCACCGACCACCTCACCCTGGCCACCGCCCGCACGATGATCGGCCTACGCCCCTTCGACTGACCGACACGACCTGCTCGCAGGCCGACCGGTGCGGGGTCGGTCAGCGGTTGGCGGCGAGGATGGTGTCGGCGGCCTTCTCGCCGATGACGACTGATGGGGCGTGGGTGTGGCCGCGGATGATGGTGGGCATGATCGAGGCGTCGGCGATGCGGAGGTTGTCGACGCCGCGGACGCGGAGGTCGGGAGTGACGACGCTGGCGGGGTCGTTGCCCATGCGGCAGGTGCTGACCGGGTGGTAGAGGGTGTGGGCGTGCCAGGTCAGGGCCTCTTCGAGGGTTTCGTCGAGGGTGGGCTGTTCGCGTTTGGGCTGGAGGAAGCCGCCCAGTTGCGGGCCCAGGGGTGCGGTGGTGGCGATGCGGTGGGCGATACGCAGGCCCGCGAGCAGGGCGGTGCGGTCGGCGCCGTCGGGGTCGGACAGGTAGTTCGGGTCGACGATCGCCTTGGCCAGCGGGTCGGCGGAGCCGAGGGTGACGGTGCCGCGGCTGCGGGGGCGCAGCAGGATCGGGCCGAGGGCCACACCGTGACCGGGGGCGACACCGATGCCCTCGTCGTAGAACGGCGCGGGGCCGAAGATGATCTCCAGGTCCGGCAATTCGAGGTCGGGGCGGCTGCGGACGAAACCGTAGGCCTCGCCGACATTGGAGGTGAGCATGCCGCGGCGGCGCACCAGGTAGTCGACCAGCTGGCGGGGCTTCTCGGCGTCGAAGAGGGTGTCGGCGCCGGTCGCGAAGCCGAGCAGGCTGACCAGGTGGTCGGTGAGATTGCGGCCGACTTCGGGCAGGTGGTGCCGGACGGTGATCCCGTGGGCGCGCAACTGCGCTTCGTCGCCGATGCCCGAGAGCTGGAGTAGTTGCGGGGTGTTGATCGCACCACCGCAGAGCACGACCTCCTTGCGCGCCCGCACGGTGTGGGTCGCGCCCTCGCTGCGGTATTCGACGCCGACCGCGCGGGTGCCCTCGAACAGCACCCGGGTGACCTGGGCGCCGGTGCGCACGGTCAGGTTGGCGCGTTTGCGGGCGGGTTTCAGGTAGGCGTCGGCCGTGCTCCAGCGCGCGCCGCGCCGCTGGGTGACCATGGTCTGGCAGAACCCTTCCGGCTGCGCGGTGTTGGCGGGTTCCTGTTTGAAACCGGCCTGTTCGGCGGCGGCGAGGAAGTCGGCCGTCATGGCCCGGGGGCTGCGCTGGCGGGAGATGTGCAGCGGCCCGCCGCGACCGTGTTCGGGTTCGGTGGCGCCTTCGACGGATTCGATCCGCGTGAAGTACTCGGCGACCTTCGCGTAGCTCCAGTCCGGTCCGGCCAGCCTGCCCCATTCGTCGTAGTCGGCCGCGTAACCGCGCACCCACATCATGGCGTTCATCGACGACGAACCACCCAGGAGCTTGCCGCGCGGATAGAAGACGCGCCGGTTGCCGAGCGCGGGCTGCTCGGTGGTGAGATAGGCCCAGTCGCACTCGGTTTGGAACAGTTTGGAGAACGCCGCCGGGATGTGGGCGAAGCTGTTGGTGTCGGCCGGTCCGGCCTCCAGGGCGACGACCTGGTTGCCGGACTGCTCGCTGAGCCGGGCGGCGACGACCGCCCCGGCCGAGCCGGTCCCCACGACGACGTAGTCGGCCGTCGTCTCGGACGTGGACGCGGAATTCATCGAAGGCTCCATGGGTCAGCCGCGCAGGGCGGAGGCGAAGATCGCGGGCAGGCGGGACCAGCGCGGGTCGACGGCGAAATCGGTGAGCCGCCGTCCGGTGGTGCCCGCGGTCCGGTTGGTGACGAACCACGGCGGCTTCGGCGACAGCGCCCACTCACCGTGCAGCACCGAGCGCGGCGCCGGGCGGAACGGGCCGCGCACGACGGTGCGTTCGATCTTGTCGATCAGCCAGGCGTTGTGGACCACGCCGATGCCGCTCTGCACGTCGTCGAGGGTGTGACCGGGGAAGGCGCCCCAGCTCGCGGTCGGGGTGAGGTAGCCGACGGCGGTCCAGGCGTTGATCGCGACGGTGCCGTAGCGAAGGTCAGCGACGATCTCGTCGAATTCCAGGCCGAGCGCGGCGATGGTGTCGGGATGCGCGACGAGATTGACGCCGAGCGTGCCGACGAAATCGGTATTGGCGGCAGCGACGGCGGCGCGGGCGAAATCAGCACCGCTGCCGGGGATCTCGACGACACCGAGGACCGGGGCGAAGTACTCGCGCGAGAGCAGCACCTCGTCGGGCGCCGCGCTCAGGCCGGTCACCAGGGTGCGGTTGCCGTCGGGGCCGAGCCGTTCGGCGCCGGGGTAGGTGGCGCGCGCGTCGGCGGTGCGGTCGGCGCTGCCCGGGTAGTAGGCGGGTCTGCCGGGCGCCCGGTCGTAGGCCGTGCGCAGGGCTTCCAGGAAGCGGGCCTTCTGCGGCCAGTCGGCGGCGAGGATCACCGCCTGGGCGGCGACGCAGTTGTAGCCGCCGTTGTGCAGGCGCTGGGTGGCGATGTGTTCGGCCTGGTAGGTCAGGTCGGCCTCGCTCCAGGTGCCGGGCAGCACGATCGTCGGTGACACGCCACCGAGTTCGCTGCTGATCGGGGTGTTCAGCAGCGGGGTGCCCGCCTGCTTGCGGGCGGCGCCCTCCGGGCCGGTGCCCCAGACGATCGCGTCGTGGGTGGCGGCGCTGCCGGTCATGTGGACGTGGGCGACCGACGGATGGTTGACCAGGTAGGCGCCGACCGCGGGGCCGCCGGTGAGCACGCGCAGCACGTCGGCCTCGATCAGCGGCGCGAGCACCTTCTCCAGCACCGGGCGCAGGGCATCGGTGACCGGGTTGAGTTTGAGCGCGACCACCCGGTTGTGCGCGATCAGTTCGTAGACCGTGTCCAGCGGGGCGATGGAGGTGATGTTGCCCGCGCCGAGCACGGCGCCGATTCCGCCGGTGTGCGACGGGTCCCGTTGCGCCAGGCCGGCTTCCGCCTTCGCCGCGGCGCTGCTGACCCCGCGGCGCAACCACACCTCGGCGCGGAAACCGCTGAGCAGCAGTTCGTCGTACAGGCTCGTGGGCAGCACCTGCACGGTGACCCGGTCACCCGCCTGCCCGAAGGTCGCGTCCGCGAGCGGGCTGGTGCCCGCGTCCAGCGCGCGCAGGGTGTCGGCGAGCACGCGCAGGGCGGCGGCCAGCGCGTACGGGCCCGACATCCACTCCTCGCCCACCAGGCTCGAGGACGGATCGATGCCCTTGATGGCCGCGGCGGTGTCGACCCATTCCCGGGCGTGGCGACCGGTGAGTTCGCGGGCACGGTCGAGCAGCGCGGCCCGCTCCGCCAGCGATCGCCGTGCCCACGCACGCTCCCCCGCGGCGAGCTCGGTCATCGCGGCATCGACCGTCGCCTCGGCCACCTGTTCTGTCTGCACTGCGCCCCACTTCCGCTGACGGGAACCCGGCCCTCGGGCTCCTTCCTCCGTAGTGTGACTGTGCTCACGATCAAACGACATGTGTGCCGGTCGCCGATCGACAGCGATGTTTTGTGCGCGCGCACAAACTCGGTGTGGTCCGCGCCACTCATGACGGTTAACCTTGTCGACATGACCACGCACGCTCCGCCCGTCACCTCGCCGCTGGCCGCCCAGCTCACCGGCGCGATCGAGGAGCTGACCGACGAGCTGGTCCGGCGCATCGTCGCCACCGACCCCTCCTACGCCGATACCGGTCTGCTGACCGAAGAGCAGTTGCACTCCACCTGCCACAACAACCTCTGCGCCATTCTCGGCGCGCTGGCCGGAACCCATCCGCTGCTGTTGCAGTCGGCGCGTGACGCCGGGCGGCTCAAAGCCGAGCAGGCGATTCCGGTGGCGGCGCTGCTGCACGCCTACCGGCTCGGCGGCCGGTTGATCTGGGAGGAGCTCACCGCCCGCTCGGCGGGGCCCGGCGATGTGCGGCTGCACGCCCTGGCCACGCAGCTGTGGGAGGTGATCGACCTGTATTCCGATGCCGCGGTGGAGTCCTATCGCGACACCGAGATGCTGCTGGCCCGCGCCGACGCGCAGGCACAGAGCCGGTTGATCCGCACCCTGTTCGACGATCACTCGCGCAGCCCCGGCCGCGTGCTGGATGTGCTGCGCAGTCTCGGCCTGCCCGAGCACGGCACGTTCTGTGTGGTCGCCATCGATGCCGATCCGACGACGGTGTCACCGGCCACACTCGGTAATGCCTTGCGCGAGTACGGGGTTCGCTCGGTGTGGGATGTGCGGATGGACGCGGTGATCGGGCTGGTGACGGCGCCGGCTCCGGCCACGATCGACCGGGCGGGCCAACGGCTGGCCGCGCTCGTCGCCGACCGGGTCGGGCTGAGTACGTCGTTCGGCTCACCGCACGCCATCGCCGCAGCGGTGACCGAGGCGCGGCAGGCGTGTCATTCCGTGCCGCCGGGCATGGGCGGGGTGGTGCGCTACGGCGAGGAGCCGGTGGCGCATCTGCTGGTCACCGTGCCCGATGCCGCGCGCCGGGCCGCCACCCAGATCCTCGGCCCGGTCCTGACCCTGCCCGCCGCCGAACGCGCCGATCTCGTCGCGGTGCTCGATGCCTGGTACCGGCACGGTGGTTCGGCGGTCGCGGTGGCCGATGCCCTGCACTGCCATCGCAATACGGTGCGCTACCGGCTGCGCAAGATCCGGGATCTCACCGGCCGCGACACGACCGACCCCCGACAGTCGGCCGAACTGTATCTGGCCTTGCGGGCGTATCTGCTGGTCGATTCCGCGCAGACCGCCGCGTCCTGACCTGGACCCGGCTGCCCGTCAAGGGTTTCCGACGCGCGCCACCGCGCGGACCGGTGCGCCGTCGGCGCCGGTGAGCGGCAGCGGGAACAGTGTCACCTCGATCGGTTCCCCGGTGAGTTGCGCGTCCAGCAGCTGGTCGAGGCCGGTGAGGTTCTCGGCGATCACCGCGTGGGCGCCGCACAGGATCCGGTGGGCGGGCAGGGAGTGGGCGTCGGGTGCGTCGATGCTCGGTGCGTCGATGCCGATCGTCCGGATTCCCGCCGCCACCAGTGCTTCCGCGGCGGCAGGCGTCAGGTGGGGGTGGAGGTGATAGGCATCGGTCCCCCAGTGCGCGGACCAGCCGGTGGCGATCAGGACGACCGCACCCGGGCGCAGCGGCCGGTCGAAGTACTCCGGGCCGAGGGCGCCGTGCGGCCCGGCGGATCGCACGTCGACGACGAGGGCGGGACCGGTGAAACGGTGCAGCGGTAGCTCGTCGAGGGTGGGCAGGTCGTCGCCGAGATGCGCGGGCGCGTCGACATGGGTTCCGGTCTGCGACCCGAGGTGCACGCGCAGCACGTTCACCCCGTCGGTCGCCACGCGCAGCGCCGGTTCCAGCAGGACTTCCGGATCGCCCGGGTAGACGGGCATTCCGGTGTGGATCGGCACGGTCAGGTCGATCAGGCGCACAGCGGGAGCATACGCAGGTCATCGTGGCGGAGCGGTCGTGTCGGACCCCGGTGGCAGCATCGCTGTCCGTGACGACCGAACGACCGATGCCGCCCCTGAACGCCGACGAGCGCACCACCTTGGAATCGTGGCTCGACTTCTACCGCGCCACCTTGGCACTCAAGTGCGAGGGCCTCGACGACGCGCAACTGCGCACCGCCGCCGTGGCACCCTCGTCCCTGACCCTGCTCGGCCTGCTCCAGCACATGGCCGAGGTCGAACGGAACTGGTTCCGCCGGGTCCTCGCCGGCGAGGCCGCCCCGCCCATCCACGACCCGGACGCCGACACCGACGGGCACGACGGCGGATTCGCGGTCACCGAGCAGTCCACCGGCGCCGCCGCGCTGGCCACCTGGCGGGCCGAGATCGACCACGGCCGTCGCAACTGCGCCACCCGCGAACTGGCCGACACCAGCCCCTTCCTGGACAGCCGGGTCACGCTCCGGTGGATCTACACGCACATGATCGCGGAGTACGCCCGCCACTGCGGTCACGCCGATCTGCTCCGGGAACGGATCGACGGGGTGACGGGCGTCTAGCCGCGGCTAGGTGACCTTGGCGGTGATCAGCAGCTCCCAGATCTCGGCCTGGTCGACCACCTCCACGCCGAGCTTCTCCGCCTTGGCCAGCTTGCTGTCGCCGACCCCGGCGCCGGTGATGAGCAGGTCGGTATTGGCCGAGACCGAGGACGCGGTGGTCGCGCCCGCCTGCTCACACAGCCGCTGGAAGGTGGGGCGGGCAACCTTCTCACCGGAGCGGGGATCGCTGATCGCGCCGGTGACCACGACGGTCTTGCCCGCCAGCGGCGCGCCCGCCGCGACGACCGGCGGCAGGTCCTCGGCGCGGACATCCAGGTTCACCCCCGCCGCGCGCAACCGCTCGAGTTCCGGGCGGAGCCTGGTCAGGTGGGTGACCAGCGAGGCCGCCACCTTCGGGCCGATGTCCTCCACCGCGACCAGGCGTTCCTCGCCCGCGTCGGCGACCTCTTCGAGCGAGCCGAACCCCGCCCTGGCCAGGCGGGCGGCGGTGCCGTCGGAGGCCATCGGGATGGCCAGGCCGATGAGCGCGCGCCGCAGGCCGACCTCGCGGCTGGCATCGATGGAGTCGATCATGCGACCGGCCGACACCTCACCGATGCGGTCGAATTCGAGCAGCCGCTCCTTGGTCAGGGTGTAGAAGTCCGACGGGTGCTCCAGGATGCCCGCCTCGGCCAGCCGTTCGATCCAGACCCCGCCGATCGCGTCGATGTCGGCGGCGGCCCGCGACGCCCAGTGGACGAGCCTGCGCACGGTCTGCGCGGGACAGGAGACGTTGGTGCAGAACAGCTCCCGGCTGTTGCCCTGCTCGCTCACCGGCTGCCCGCACGAGGGACAGTGGGTCGGTGCGACGATCTCCTGTTCGTCGCCGGTGCGCGCGGCGGCGTCGAGAACACCGGCCACGAACGGGATCACATCACCGGCGCGGCGCACCAGCACGGTGTCACCGATCTTGATGTCGCGGGCGCGGATCACCTCCTGATTGGCCAGGGTCGCCTTGGTGACGGTGGTTCCGCCGACGAAGACCGGCTCCAGCCACGCCACCGGGACGATCTTGCCGGTCTTGCCGACATCCCAGACCACGTCGGCGAGCAGTGTGGTCTTCTCCTCGGCGGCGAACTTGAACGCCAGCGCGCCGCGCGGCGAATTCGAGCGGGTGCCCGCGGCGGCGTAGGCGATGCGGTCGGCCAGGCGCAGGACGGCGCCGTCGAGGTCGTAGTCCAGGTCGTTGCGGGTCTGCTCGATCGCGGTGATGGCCGCCTGTGCCTGCTCGGCGTCGGCGCACACCCGCATCCGCGCGCCTTCGACACCCAGGGCGCGCAGGCCCTCGCCCAGATCGACTGTGCCGGTGTCGGCGGGCATGTCCAGATCGAAGCCGAAGAATTGCAGGCGGCGTTCGGCGACCGTCGCCGGGTCCTTCGCGCGCAGCGTGCCCGCCGCCGCGTTGCGGGGGTTGATCAGCGGCTTGTCGGGGTGGGCGGTGTTGTAGGCGAGGAAGGTCGAGCGCAGCATCACCGCTTCGCCGCGCACCTCCACCCGGCCACCGACCTCGATCCGCTCGGGGACGCCGTCGACCAGGGCCCGGACCAGCGGGGTCACATCGTCACCGGTGGTGCCGTCGCCGCGGGTCACCGCGCGCACCAGGCGCCCGTCCTCGAAGACCACCGACAGCGACAGCCCGTCGAGCTTCGGCATCACCACCACCGGCTGGCCGGGGAACCGGTCGAAGAACGCCGCCACCTGCTCGGGGGTGGTCGACTTCTCCAGCGAGAGCATGGGGCGCGCGTGCCGGACCGGCGCGTGCAGTACCGTCGGCGCGCCGACCTGCTCGAGCGGGTTCGGATCGGGCGCGAGTTCGGGATTCGCCTCGATCAATCCCCGCAGCTCGTCCTCGATCGCGTCGTACTCCGCGTCGGCCACGACCGGCGCACCGTCGTAGTAGGCGCCGCGCATTGCCACGATCCGCCCGGCGAGTTCCTGGATCCGTTCCCCTGTGTCCACGCCCGGGGACGTTACCGGTACCCACCGACACTCCCGCGGACCCGCTCCGGCAGCTACCCGCGGGCCGTAAAATCGACAGTGGACGCACCATTCCGCTCCCCCGAAGGAGTGTTCGACATGTCTGTGCTGCTGTGGATCATGGCCGGTCTGCTCGCCGCGGTGTTCCTGCCCGCGGGGGTGATGAAACTGGTCACGCCGTACGAGAAACTGGCCGCCGACCCACGGATGGGCTGGGCTCAGGACTTCTCGCCGGGAATGGTCAAGACGATCGGCGCGCTCGAGGTGGCGGGTGCGGTGGGTGTGATCCTGCCGGGCCTGTTCGGCATCGCCCCGGTCCTCGTCCCCCTCGCCGCGGTCGGGCTCGGCCTGGTCGCGATCGGCGCGATCATCACCCACCTGCGCCGCGGCGAAATCCCCAACACGTTCCCGCTGGTCGTCTTCGTCGTCATGGCGGCGATCGTCGCCTGGGGCCGATTCGGCCCCTACGCCTTCTGATCCAGGGTTCGCGCGTTCACCGGCTGCTCTCGCGGTCCTCCAGACCGATGGCGTCCGCGAGTTCTGTGCGCTCGTGTTTCAGGCCGGGGTAATCGGTGGCGAGCTCGGGCGTCGAGCCACGCTGTCGACCAGCGGCCCGGGCGGTCAGGGGTTGGTCGGGGGCTGGGGGGTGGTGTTGCCGAGGTCGCCGACCAGGCGGCGGCCGAGTAGGACCTTGCCCTGTTCGGCGCCCTTGTGGCTCTCGTGTTCGGCTCGGCGGAAGAAGTCCGCGAGTTCGCTGTCGCCGGCGCGGTCGGCGTCCTGGGCGTACTCCCGCATGCGCAGTACGTTGCTCAGGCAGTTCTCCACGAACCAGATGAGGTTGTATTCCTTGTCCTTCGTCCCGGTCCGCGTACCGGCTTCCTCGGTGTCGTCCTCGCCGAGTGCGGCCGACAGTTCGCCGCGCAGCCGCTCGACGGCGGCCTCGTCGCCGGTGTCGGCGGCGGTGGTGATGTCCTGCCGCAGCTGGGCGATGATGTCGCGCGTAACCATGAATTCCTCCTCCACCGTCTCGGGGCGCCGGGTGGCGCCCACATCGTCGCGGTACCTCGCAGGGGGCATCCGAAACACCGCGGCGGTCTGCTCGGTGTGCCGCAGAGCCTCGGCGACCGCGGCCAGCCGCCACTGTGCCTGCGGCGACAACCCGGCCGCGCAGGTGCAGAGTTTGCGCAGTCCGGGGTCTTCCAGGTGCACGATCACCTCGTGGTCGTGCACGACGGTCGCCGCCCCGGCTTCGCCGAACTCCGCCGGTGGGCCGAACGTGGCCGGAAACTGCATGCTGCCTCCTCGGTGTCCCCCGAACGCCGACTTCCCCACTCGGGCAAGATCAAACAGAGGCCGGTCAGGTGCCTAGTCGTCACGGCGCGGCAGGGGCGCCGTCGCCGGGCCTTCCAGAACCGTGCCGTCGGGGGCGAAGCGCGAACCGTGCAGCGGGCAGTCCCAGGTCTTCTCGGCATCGTTCCAGTTCACGATGCCCCGCAGGTGGGTGCACACGGCCGAGACCGACTCGCTCACCCCGTCGACGGTGCACCGGGCGACCGGGTGCAGACCGTGACGTTCCACCCGGCCCTCGCCTTCGCGCGGCGGGAAGCCGTCGCTGGGACCGAACGCACCGAGCCATCCGCTCGACAGGTGCCGCGCCACCACGGCATTGGCCTGCGCCCCCGCCAGCAGGGTGCGCACCGCACCGGTCCGCCAGGTCTCGTAGACCGCGGCCCACTCCGGTGCCGTGCCGCCGATCCGGCCCGCCAGCACGAGCGCGGCCGCGACGCCGTTGGTCATCCCCCACTTCGCGAAACCGGTCGCGCACTGCACGTTCTGCGCACCGGGCTGCACCGGACCGACGTAGGGCAGCTCACCGATCGGGTGATAGTCCTGGGCCGACCAGCGCGCGAGCGGACGCGCCTCGGGGAACCATCTGCTGGTCCAGTTGATCAGCTCGGCCACGTGCACCGCCGCCGAACCCGCCCGCCCGACCTCGTGGCCGCTCCCGCCCGCCAGCAATACCGTGCTCGTCTCGCCGGGCGCCCAACGCAGCGACCGGGTAGGGATTCCGGCGCTGAGGAACATCTCCTCCGGGACCGGACCCGCGGTCTCGAAGGCCGCCAGATAGGACCGCTGCGCGATCAGCCGCGCGGCCAGCCCCCGGCGGTCGAAGATCGGTGACCCGGTGGCCACGATCGCCCGCGCGGCCGACACGTCACCCTGATCGGTGCCGATCACGACGCGGTCGCCATGGCGGCGCAGATGCCGGGCGCGGGTCGATTCGAAGATCGGCACGCCGTGGGCCTCCACCTCGGCCGCCAGTGCGGCGAGCACGGCGACCGGATCGACCTGGGCCTGTTCCCGCAGGCGCACGCCCCCGAACGCGGGGAACGGCACCTCGAGATCGTCGACGAACTGCGTCGGCAGGCCGGCCGCGCGCGTGGCCTCGTACTCGGCACGGACCGCCGCGACTTCGGTCGCGTCCTGCGCGTAGGTGATCGCGGGCACACGCTGGGTGGGGATCTCGTGCGCGTCGCAGAAGTCGAGCAGCCAGTCGAACCCGGCGCGGTTGGCGTCGACGTAGCGCGCCAGCACCCGGATGCCGTGCCGGTTCGCGATCGCCTGCGCGCGGGTGCCCTGCAGCATCGTGATCTTCGCGCTCGACGCTCCCGTGGTCACCGCCCCGACCCGCCGCGCCTCGAGCACCGCCACCTCCCGCCCCTGCTCGGCGAGCAGCAGCGCGGTCGTCAGCCCGGCGATCCCGGCGCCGATCACCACGGTGTCGACGGCGATGTCGCCGGTCAGCGGCAAGCGGCTGGGCAGCTCGGCGCCGGTGAACCAGTAGGAGGTCATGCCGGTCGCATACCCAGCCACGGCCACGCAAACGGCGCGGTGCGATGCATGTCGGCAGGCACCTGCGCAAGCCGCCGAGGCACCGGAACGGATCTCGGCAATAGCCCACGCGCCCGGCGATCATCTGGCTACTGTCGGTCTCGTTTCGCGGCGAGGAACGAAGGAGCGCATGTGATGACCCGGTCGACGTGGAGAGCTGCTCTCGGTACGACGGTGGCGGCGATCGCCCTGTCCGTCGCCACCGTCGTGCTGCCCTCGACCGCGCAGGCACAGCCGGCCGGGATCACCACCTGGTTGTGCCACCCGGCGATGACGAGCGACCCCTGCGACCTGCCCTCCGACACCACCGACCTCGGCACCGGCGTCGTCACGCCCGCCGCACCGCGGGCCGCGGACGACGCACCCGTCGACTGCTTCTACCTCTATCCGACCGTCAGCAATCAGGTGGCGCTCAACCAGGACCCCGTCGCCCAACCCGAGGTGCAGTCGATCGCCAGCTACCAGGCGGCCCGTTTCAGCGGGACCTGCCGGGTGTTCGCGCCGATCTACCGCCAGGTCACCCTGCCCGCGATCGGGCTGGAACTGGCGGGCGCCGATCTGACCGTGCCGGGGTATCAGGACATCGAGAACGCCTGGAACGAGTACCTGGCCAACGACAATCACGGCCGCGGCGTGATCATCGTCAGCCACTCCCAGGGAACGCTGATGGCGCGCAGGCTGATCCGGGAACACATCGAGCCGGACCCGGGACTGCGCTCGCGACTGGTCGGCGCCTTCCTGATGGGCGGCAATGTCACCACCGCCGTGGGCAGCACCACCGGGGGTGATTTCCGGTCGATCCCCGTGTGTACGCGGCAGGGCGAGTACGGCTGTGTCGTCGCGTACTCGCTCGCGCAGAACGAGCCGCTGTTCTCGCTGTTCGGCACCGCCGACCTGGGCCTGCTCTCGGCGCGGTGGGGACTGCCGTTCGGCCCCGGCTATCAGGTGGCCTGCACCGATCCGGCCGTACTCAGCGGAGACGGCTCGCCGCAACCGGTGACCGTGCCATCCGAGCCGTACGCCTTCGGCATCATCTCGATCCTGCTCGGTTACACCAGCCTGCCCGGCGCCGTCCCGCGGTCCGACTCGACCTGGACATCCTCCGCGTCCCGCGCGACCGGCCGCTGCACCCAGAACAACGGCTACAACTTCTACACGATCCAGATCACCGGCCCGGACCACCTCAACGAGATCCCGCTGTTCGAGTCCCATCTCATCGATATCAACTACGGCTACGACCGGCTCGTCTCGATCGCCGGGCAGCAGAGCCGTTCCTGGCTCGCCGAGCACTGACACCGCCGGATTTCGTTCGTCTCCGGTGACGAATCGGGGGCTCGTCAATCCACGGATCGTGCAGTGACAGGGCGGCGCGCCGAACTCCACACTGAGATATCCCGGCCTGCCGGGTGTTGCTGACATCGTCGTCACAGCGAGGAGTTCCCATGTCGATCGAACAGCGGCCCGGCCCGGCGCGGGCACCATTGACCCGGCGCGAGTTTCCCGGCGACAGCAGGCAGGCGCGGTGGGTGGACCGCGCGTTGCGGTTGTCGGTGCGCAAGGTCATCGACCGGTGGGCCCGCAACCCCGAGGGCCGGTGGGCCTACCGGTCGGTGGACTGGGTCGGTCGTCCGTTGATCGCCAAGCCGGTGCGCCGCACGCGGATCCAGCTGCCGCGCAGCCGCGCGATGCTGCTCGATCCGCCGGTGCGCGAGGGCGGGCGGTTCGTCCTCTATCTGCACGGCGGCGGGTTCATCGTCGGCGGCAGGCACCTGCACCGGCAGATGACCGCCCGTTTCGCCACCGAGTTGCGCACCCAGCTGCTCGCCGTGGACTACCGGAAACTGCCCGCCCACACGCTCGCCGACGCGCTGGCGGACTGTGTCGACGGCTACGAGCGGGCGCTGGCCTGGGGCGTCGCGCCCGAGAACATCACCGTCATGGGCGATTCGGCCGGTGCGACCCTCACCCTGCTGACCGCGGTCGAGATCCGCAGGCGCGGCCTGCCGCTGCCCGCGGCGCTGGTGGCGATGTCGCCGCTCACCGACTTCGACATCACCGCCAAACTGGCCGCGCCCTCCGCGGCCATGGACGCCCTGTTCTCTCCGGCGGCCTTCCCCGTCCTCGCCGAATTCGCCCTGCGCGGTGGGCATCTCGACGGTGTCACCGCACCTGCCCATACGGATCTGACGGGCCTGCCGCCGACTTTGATCCAGGTCAGCTCCACCGAATTCCTCTACCCCGACGGGGTTCTGGTCGCTGAGCGCCTGCACGAGCACGGGGTGGCCTGCGATCTCCAGATCTGGCACAACCAGGTCCACATCTTCCAGGCCGCGGCCTCCATCGCGCCCGAGGCGGCCGCCGCGGTCGGGGAGATCGGGGCCTTCGTCGACCGGATCCTGGGCGCCGGGCAGGTACTGGACCAGGCGAGCTGAGCCGCGCTCAGTGGCGCCGGAAGTCCGGGAGCTGCCAGGTGCCGTCGAAGGCCGGGCCTTCGGGACCGTAGATGCGGAAATATGCGAACCAGCCCGCGCCGGGGACGGTTTGGACCCAGCGGTCGGTGGGGGTGTTCGGCGGCGGGGTGGGGCCGAAGTAGACGGTGAGCGGCGCCTCGGGGTCGACGTCGGCGAGTTCGAACATCGAGCGCAGGGCCGCGCGGTTCTGCGGGGCCTGGATCTCGCTGCGGGTGCGGGCGTCGTAGACGGTGACCGACCAGAACAGCTTCGCCGGGACCGGCTGGGGCACGGTCAAGCTGTAGTAGCCGCCGCCGTCGAGGTAGTCACCGTGCACGTCGCGCAGGCCGAGCCAGTAGAGCGAGCCCGCGCCGGAGTGCCGGGCGAACATCGCCGGCGACTCGATCTGGGCCTGGTAGAACCACTTCTCCCTGGCGTAGAGGTCGACGTAGTCGCCGGTGTCGAAGGTGCCGTTCTCCGGGCGCAGGACGGCCCACTCCCACCGGCTGTCCGGCCAGACCACCCGGTCGGGCCGACGATCGGCGAAGGACTGCACGCACAGGTGCAGATGACCGCGCCGCGCGGCGTCGGTGAGGATGGCGGCCTGGCGCCGGTCCGGGGCGAACGGGGCGTCGCGGGTGATGCCGAGTGCGGCGAGTTCGCCGTATTGGTAGCGGTAGTCGGGGTTCGGCGGTTCGGTCTGCAGGATCTCGTGCAGGACCTGCCAGTAGTCGAGCCCGGTTTCCCAGTACACCGGCGAGAGGTCGAGGCCCTGCTGTGTCGAGATATCCACCCAGTCCAGCGGATTCGAGTCGGGGTCGGCGCCGAGCGGATACACCCGCACCTGCTTCATCCGCTCGATCGCGCCCTCGACATCGGAGCCCTCGGGCAGTGCGCGGACCAGTACCAGGACGCGGTTCGTCGTCGCCGAACCCGCGTAGTAACCCTCCGGGACCGGGCCGTCGTAGCTGGGCGGCACCAGGACGTGCTTGCCGCCCGCCGCGCCCGCGGGGCCGGGCAGGCCCAGGTCGAGCACCCACAGCTGGTTGAGGTCGTTGGCGGTGCCCATCAGCGGTCCGGCGGGGATGTCGACGACCATCGGCCCGTCGGACAGGTCGATGGTGAGCCCGGAGTACGGGGTGTCGGAATTCGCGGTGAACACGTACTGGTCGGGCGTTCCGACCAGCAGGGCCATCACCCGGTTCGGCACCGCGCCCGCGTCCAGATTGCCCCGCCAGGTCGCCTCGAACGACACCGTCGGATAGAAGAACCGGTACATCGCCAGCGCCCGGTTGTAGTCGAGCTCGTCGTAGGCCCTGGCGATGTCACCTCGTGTCGGGTACCCGTTCCAGTACCCCGGGCCCTGCGTCATCACGACCACCCTTCCGCCTGCGGATGCGTCTGCCTTCCGTGACGGTAAGGGCGTGACCGGCGCCGCCGCCTCACCCGGTTCGGATGAGATCCCCCGGTCGACAGTGCGACTATTCGTCACCGGCGATGCATATAGTGGCGTGAGTGCTGACTGCAGGAGGTGCGGTGCCGTCCGACGATACGGAGTCCGGAGAACTGTCGCCGCCGACCCAGCGGGTGGTGTCGGTGCTGGAATTGCTGGCCGCCGCCCCGCATCCGCAGACCTCCGCGCAGATCGCCGACAGCCTCGCGCTGAGCCGCTCGACGGTCGGCAATGTGCTCTCCGCGCTGCGCGCCCGCGCCTGGGTGAACCGCCGCACCGATCTGACCTACGAGATCGGACCGGGACTGCTGCGGGTCGCCGACCGGCAGCAGAGCAAGCTCGCGGGCGGCGATCCGCTGCGCACCGCCCTGCACGCGCTGGCGAACGAGGTCGGCTGCGGTGTCGCGCTCATCCGGGTCGACCGCGACGAGATCCGGTTCGTCGCCGTGGTCGAGAATCGCGGCCGGATTCCGGCGGGGATCTCGGTGGGCACCCGGTTGCCGCTGATCCCGCCGGGCGCCGCGACGGTGGTCGCGCACTCCCCCGACGCCGTACGGCGGGCCTGGCTGGCCGCGGCGGACCCCGGCGAGCGGGCCCACTACGAGCAGGTGCTCGCCGACGTGCGCACGCTCGGCGCCGCGGTGTGGGGTGTCGACACGAACAGCCTCGCGACCCTGGACGTCCTGGCCGACGTGGTCGAGCACCTGGCCGACGACACCGCGAGCAGCGCACTGCGCGAACGGATCCTCGCTCTGCTCGGCGGTATCAGCGGGAACGCCTACAGCGCCGGGGAACTCGCGAGCGAGGCCGCGCTGCCGATCAGCTACCTGTCGGCACCCGTGCTGGACACCATCGGCGACCCCGTGGCCGAACTGCTCATCGGCCCGCTGCGCACGGCGGTGCCGAAACCCGAGCGCGACCACTACCTCGCCGCCCTCACCGCCACCGCACGCACCCTGCACCACCACCTGTGACCGCCGACCGAAGGAACCCATGTCCCCCAGCACCGATCCCGCCGCGCTCGTCACCGAATTCTGTGCCCGCTGGGCCACGGCAGGCGCCGAAGAACTCGCCGAATACTTCACCGAAGACGCCGTGTATCACAACATGCCGATGCAGCCCATTTCCGGCAAGGCCGCGATCACCGAATTCCTGCACGGTTTCCTCGACACCTTCGGCGGCATCGAATTCACCATTCATCGCCAATTCGCCGCGGGTACGACGGTGTTCAACGAGCGCACCGACCGGTTCAGCCTCAACGGCACCGTCATCGATCTGCCGGTCGCCGGTGTCTTCGAGATCGAGGACGGACGAATCCGCGCCTGGCGCGACTATTTCGACATGACCGTCGTCACCACCGCCACCCAGAATTCATGATCTGACACCAATCGAGGCACCGAGATTCTGCGATCGGTGCAATGACTCCCCCGCCGTCGCCGTTCGATACTGACCCGGTCGGAATCGCGGCGCGGGCCGCCGGTGGAGAGGTGTCGGTACATGCGCTCGTCCGTGGACCCCGCGATCCGGACAGGGCGCGGCGAACCGGTGGTGCTGCTGCACGATCTCGGTCTCACCTGGCATTCGTGGGGGCGATGCGTGGAGCTGCTGGCCCGCACCTACGACGTGTTCGCGCCCACCCTTCCCGGACACTGGGCCGGGCCCGAACTTCGCGGCCCGGCGACCCCGTCGACCATGACCGACGCCGTCGAACGTGTCCTCGACGCGGCCGGCCTGGATCGGGTTCACCTGGTGGGCAATGGTTTCGGCGCGTGGATCGCGAACGAACTGGCCCGGCGCGGGCGGGCCGGTTCGATGACCGCGATCGCCCCGCTGGGTCTGTGGCACGGCGATGCGGCTTCCGCCGACGCCGTCCGCACCGAGCTCCTGCGCCGCGCGGCGGTGACCCCGCTGCTGCGCCTGATCGACAATCCGGTGGCCGGACCGATGACCCGACGGGCGGCGCTGCGCACACTCACCGGCCGCTCGGCCCCGGCCATGCTCGATCTGTGCGAGCACACCCGGCGACGCGCGATACTCAGCACGGAGGCACCGCTGCACTGCACGGTGCGCAACGCGCTGGTCGACTCGCCGGAGTTCGCCCCCGGCTGGCGTCCGGAGATCGAGAAGTCACCGGCGATCACCGTGATCACCGGCGGCCGCGACCGGCTGCTGCACCGGCTGGCCGCGTCGCTGGTCACCGATCCGCGAGTACGCATCCGGCACGTCCCCGAGCACGGGCACGTGCCGATGCTCGACGATCCGGACCTGATCACCGTCTTCCTCCGTGAGGCCATCGGCTCCGCGCCCTGGCTGCCGAACGCGTTCGACGACGTGCCGATCAGTCGTCGCCGACGCGCACGGTGACCGGCTGAGGTGCCGCGAGCGCCTGCCCTGCCGCGACCGATCCTGTTACGATTCGCATCCATATCCGATGCAATAATGTATCCGATACAGTGAGGTGGCCCGGTGCTGCCGGGTGAGGGAACGGAGGTCGGCGGATGGAAGCCGATGTCATCGTGGTCGGCGCGGGGCTCGCCGGGCTGGTCGCTACCCATGAACTGACCTGTCAGGGCAAGCGGGTGCTGGTGGTGGATCAGGAGAACGCCGCGAATCTGGGCGGTCAGGCGTTCTGGTCCTTCGGTGGGATCTTCCTGGTCGACAGTCCCGAGCAGCGACGCCTCGGCGTGCGGGATTCGCTCGACCTGGCCTGGAGCGACTGGTCGGGCAGCGCGGCCTTCGACCGGCTCGACGACGAGGACCGCTGGGCGCAGCGGTGGGCGCGCGCCTACGTCGAGTTCGCCGCGGGCGAGAAGCGCCGCTATCTCACCGATCTCGGCATCAGCTTCCTGCCCTCGGTCGGCTGGGCCGAACGCGGCGACCTGCGCGCCGACGGCCACGGCAACTCCGTGCCCCGCTTCCACATCGCCTGGGGCACCGGCACCGGCGTCGTCGGCCCGTTCACCGAGTCCGCGCTGCGCGCCGCCGACACCGGCCTGGTGCGTTTCCGCCACCGGCACCGGGTGGACGAGCTGGTGTTCACCGACGGCGCCGTCACGGGAGTGCGCGGGGCCGTGCTGGCCGAGGACGACGCCGAACGCGGCGCGCCGTCGACCCGCGAGGTCGTCGGCGAGTTCGAGTTCACCGCCGCCGCGGTCGTGCTGGCCACCGGCGGCATCGGCGGCGATCACGACATCGTGCGCCGGTACTGGCCCGCGCGCATGGGCACCCCGCCCGCGCGGATGATCACCGGCGTCCCCGCCTATGTCGACGGCCGCATGCTCGACATCGCCGCGGAAGCGGGCGTGCGCCTGGTCAACCGCGACCGGATGTGGCACTACACCGAGGGCATCCAGAACTGGAACCCGATCTGGCCCGAGCACGCCATCCGCATCCTGCCCGGCCCGTCCTCGATGTGGTTCGACGCCCTGGGCCGGCGCCTGCCCGCCCCCTACCTGCCCGGCTACGACACCCTCGGCACCCTGCGCTATCTGCGGACCACCCCGGAGATCGCGCCGTACGACCACTCCTGGTTCGTCACCACCCAGCGCATCATCGCCAAGGAATTCGCCCTCTCCGGCTCCGAGCAGAATCCCGACATCACCCGCCGCGACCGCAAAGCCCTCGTCCGGGAACGGGTTTTCGGCAAGGGCGCTCCGGCCCCGGTCGAGGCGTTCAAGAACAACGGCGCGGACTTCGTCGTGGCCGACACCCTCGACGAGCTGGTGACGAAGATGAACGGCCTCACCGACGAGCCCCTGCTTAGCCCGGCGGTCCTGCGCGACCAGATTCTCGCGCGTGACCTGCAGGTGGACAACGCCTTCACCAAGGACGCCCAGATCCAGGGCATCCACAATGCCCGCCGCTATCTCGGCGACCGGCTCATGCGCGCCACCGCACCCCACCGCCTGCTCGACCCCGCGGCGGGCCCGCTGATCGGGATCAAGCTCCACGTGCTGACGCGAAAGACCCTCGGCGGCATCCAGACCGACCTGGCGTCACGGGCGCTGGGCGCCGACGGCTCCCCGATCCCCGGCCTGTACGCCGCGGGCGAGGCGGCGGGCTTCGGCGGCGGCGGCGTGCACGGCTACAACTCGCTGGAGGGCACGTTCCTCGGAGGCTGTATCTTCTCCGGCCGCGCGGCCGGGCGGGCCGCGGCCGCCGAGGTCTGACCCGGCGCGGCCGGATCACCGACGGCCAGCCGGGTGATCAGCCTGCCCAGCCAGGCCCGCGCCGCCGCCTGATCCCGATCGAGCAGCAATTGCACGGTGACCCCGTCGTAGGCCGCCACCACCGCGTGCGCGGCCTCGGCGATCGTGCCCATCGCGGCGGGCAGCGCGAACGCCCCGCCCGCCAGCTTGGCCTCGATGGCGGCGCGCAGGTGGGCGCGGTGGGCGACGAGCCGCTGCGCGAGTTCGGGTTTGCGCGCGGCGTGGGTGAGGAAGTCGGTCTTCACCAGCAGCCAGTCGCGGTCGAGCAGCAGGGTGGCGGTGAGCCGGTCGACGAATCCCGACAGGTCGCCGGGATTCTCGACGTCGGCCAGCGCCCGGCGCACCTGCTCGGTGATCAGTGAGGCGCGCTGGTCGTAGAGGACGAAGAACAGCTCGTCGAGGCTGGCGAACTGCGAGTAGAACGCGCCCCTGGTGTAGCCGGCGGCCGAGCAGACGTCCTCGATCCGCGTGAGACCGAACCCCTTCTCGGCGAACACCCGGAACGCGGCGTCGAGCAGCCGTGCCCGGGTCTCGGCGCGGCGCTTGGTCACCCGGGCGGGCTTGTCCGTGTCGGGCGTGGGCACCGATCCACCCTACCGCGCGGGCACGGACCCGGATTCCCGGTTCCTGCGGCCGGTGGTCAGAACCATTCCGGGCGGCAGTCCCTGGTGGTGGTGTCGAGGCTGTCGAGCAGGTCGAACTGCGGTCCGGTGCGCGGGAGTTCGGCCCGGAAGAAATAGCGGGCGGCCTGGCGCTTGCCCTCGTGGAAGGCGTCGGTGGCCACGCCCAGCGCCAGGAACTGCTCGAGCCAGATCCACGCCAGCACCACGTGGCCGACAGCCTCGAGGTAGAGGGAGGCGTTGGCCAGGGCGACGGTGGGGTCGCCGGTCGACCACAGGGTGGCCGTGGTCGCGGCGACTCGGGCGGTGGCCGCGTCCAGCTGTGCGGCCAGCCGGGCCGCCTCGCCGCCTGCCGCGTTCGCCCGCGCGGTGGTCGCCGTGATGGTCTCCAGCAGCAGGCTCAGCCCGGCGCCGTTGTGCATCACCATCTTCCGGCCGAGCAGGTCCAGTCCCTGGATGCCGTGGGTGCCCTCGTGGATCGGGTTGAGCCGGTTGTCCCGGTAGAACTGTTCGACGTCGTATTCGCGGGTGTAGCCGTAGCCGCCGTGGACCTGGATGGCCAGATCGTTGGCCGCCAGGCACCACTGCGCGGGCCAGCTCTTCGCGATCGGGGTCAGCACGTCGAGCAGCAGCCGGGTGCGGGCGCGGTCGGCCTCGTGCTCGGCGGTGCGTTCCTCGTCCAGCAGCCGGTAGCAGTAGAGGTTGAACGCGAGCGCGCCTTCGACATAACTCTTCTGCGCCAGCAGCATCCGGCGCACATCGGTGTGCTCGATGATCGGCACCTGCGGCGCGGCCGGGTCCTTGACGCCGGGCGCGCGGCCCTGCGGACGGGTGCGCGCGTAGTCCAGCGCGTGCAGATAGCCGGTGTAGCCCAGCGCCGTCGCGCCCTGTCCGACGCCGATGCGGGCCTCGTTCATCATGTGGAACATGTAGGCGAGCCCGTGGTTCGCCTCCCCGACCAGGTAGCCGACCGCGCCCGCCGCACCGCCGGGGGTGTGTTTGCCCTCGCCGAAGTTGAGCAGGGTGTTGGTGGTGCCGCGATAGCCCATCTTGTGGTTGAGGCCGACCAGCACCACGTCGTTGCGGTCGCTCAGCGTGCCGTCGGGTTCCACCAGGAATTTGGGGACGATGAACAGCGAGATGCCCTTGACGCCGGCCGGACCGCCGGGGATCTTGGCCAGCACCAGGTGCACGATGTTGTCCGACAGTTCGTGTTCGCCGCCGGAGATCCACATCTTGGTGCCGGTGAGCCGGTAGGTGCCGTCGTCCTGGGGTACCGCGCGGGTGGTGATGTCGGCCAGCGACGACCCCGCCTGCGGTTCCGACAGACACATGGTGCCGAAGAATCGCCCGTCGACCATCGGCCGCACGAAGGTCTCGATCTGTTCCTCGCTGCCGTGCGCCCGCAGCAGGTTCGCATTGCCGACGGTCAGGAACGGATACGCCGCCGTGCCCACATTGGCGGCCTGGAACCAGGCCGTGCACGCACCGGCGACGACCGCGGGCAACTGCATGCCGCCGATCTCGTAGTCCATCGCGGCCCCGATCAACCCGGCGTCGGTGAAGATCTTCAGCGCCTGCCCCACCTCGGGGATGATGTGCACCCGTTCACCGTCGAAACGCGGTTCCTGGGCGTCGCTCTTCTTGTTGTGGGTGGCGAAATGCCTGGTCGCGATCGCCTCGCTGAGGTCGAGTACCGCGTCGAAGGTGGCGCGATCGTGGTCGGCGAAACGCGGCCTGCTCGTCAGCGCGGTGACGTCGAGCCAGTCGTGGAGCAGGAATTCGAGATCGCGGCGGGACAGCAGCAGGGAGTCGGTCATCGGGTCTCTTCCTCGGTTCGGCGCAGCCGCAGGCAACCGTACCCGCCGCCGGGCCTGCGCGTCCGGGACCGGCTCGCCGCATTGCCGCGGCGAGCCGGCCGGTATTCACCGCACTGCCAGTGGTGCCTCCGTGACGCCGTAGCCCAGGTTGGCCAGCACCTCACCGGTCGCCTTGGCGAAGTTGAGGGTGATGAAGTGCAGGCACGGGGCGCCTTCGCGGATGAGGCGTTCGGCCATCTCCGTGGCCAGGGCGATGCCCTCGGCGCGGACCGCCGCCTGATCCGGTTCCGGGCCACTGCCCGCGGCGCGCCGCAGCCGGTCCATGACCGCGGTGGGCAACGGACGGCCGCTGAGTTCCTCGGCGCGCGCCACCGTGCGCAGCGAGGTGATCGGCATCAGCTCCGGGATGATGGGTTTGGCGCCCTCGACCGGGTCCAGGGCGCCGACCCGGTCCCGCAACCGCAGATAGTGTTCGACGTCGAAGAACATCTGGGTGATCGAATACTCCGCGCCCGCACGCAGTTTCGCCACCAGATGCCTGGTGTCGTGGGCCAGGTCCGGGGAGCGGTGGTGGCCCTGCGGGAACGACGCGACGCCGACGTGGAAATCGCCGAGATCGCGCACGATGCGGACGAGTTCCTCCGCGTAGCCCACGCCGTCGGGGTGTTTGGTCCACGGCCCCAACGGGTCGCCCGGCGGGTCGCCGCGCAGCACCAGCAGATTCCGGATACCGGAATCGGCGTAGGAGCCGACCAGCGAGCGCAGTTCGGCGACGCTGTGGCCGACCGCGGTCAGGTGGGCGACGGGCAGCAGCGTCGTCTCCCTGGCCAGGTCGCCGGTGATGCGCACCGTGCGGTCCTTGGTGGAGCCGCCCGCACCGTAGGTCATCGACACGAAAGCCGGGTGCATACGCTCGAAGTCGCGCACGGTCCGCCACAGGCGTGCCTCGCCCGCGCTGTCGCGGGGCGGGTTGAACTCCACCGAGAACGGCACACCGCGGCCCGCGTGCGTACGCAGGCTCTCGGCCACCGAATGTCCTGCGGCACTGCTGTTTCCACCGCACCCGGGTAGTCCCGAACCGGTCCTTGTCATCGCTGTTCTCCTCGGCCCCGCGTCGTGCTCGGCGCGTGGCCGCTCAGAGCAGGTTCCAGTCTTCGAGGCCCTGGTACAGCGGGACGCTCTGGGCGAGCTTGGAGACGCGGCCACGCAGCGACTCCACATCCGCCGTGCCGGCGAGGGCGGCGGCGATAATGTCGGCGACCTCGGTGAATTCGGTGTCGCCGAAGCCGCGAGTGGCCAGGGCGGCGGTGCCGATGCGCAGGCCGGAGGTGACCATCGGGGGGCGCGGGTCGAAGGGGACCGCGTTGCGGTTGACGGTGATGCCGAC
>NZ_JBSGDP010000070.1:0-31332 GCF_053602435.1 Nocardia sp. NPDC004415 | reverse complement strand
GTCAGGCACCGCGGCTTGCTCCTTCGTCGCGTACGCCGCGGCGCCTGACCGGCGGCCCGGCCGCGAACCGCCGCTTCGCGGCGATCCCTCCTCAGGGTCGGGATGTGGTGGTCGGGTGTGCTTGTCATGGCGGGATCGGGTTTGTCGGGGTGGTGACCTACCCTCGGTGGGGTGACCACTGGATCGCCTGCCGGGCCGGACCGGATGCTCACCCGGATCGGGGGTTTGCTGCGCAAGGCCGAGTCCACCGACAACGCGCACGAGGCCGAGGCGTTCCTGGCGGCGGCGCAGCGGTTGGCCACCAAGTCCTCCATCGATCTGGCGGTGGCGCGCTCGCACGTCACGCAGCGGGAGCGCAGGTCGGCGCCGGTGCAGCGGATCGTTCCGATCGGGGAGCCGGGGCGGAAGGGGCTGCGGACCTATGTGCAGCTGTTCGTCGCCATCGCGGCCGCCAATGATGTGCGCTGCGATGTCGCCCGCAGCTCCGCGCAGGTTTACGCCTACGGGTTCGCCGCCGATATCGACGCCTGCGAGGCGCTCTACGCGAGTCTGCTGATCCAGATGGTGCGGGCCTCGGATCACTACATCAAGTCCGGGGCCTATCGCGAGGCGACGGTGGTCAAGGTGGTCACCGAGAAACGGCTGGGGCGCACCGTGCGGCGCAAGGTCGACGCGCCGGTCGCGGGGGTGACCGCCCGGCTGAACTTCCAGATGGCCTTCGCCGCGCGGGTCGGTGCCCGGCTGGCGGAGGTGAAGGCCGAGGTCGTGGCCGAGGAATCCGCCGCGGTCTCGACCGGCACCGCGCTGGCTCTGCGCGACAAAGAAGTAGCCCTCACCGATTTCTATACCGCGACTTCCGAGGCGCGCGGTACCTGGCGTGGCCCGCAGACGTCCACCGGGCACTCCGCCGCGGCTCGCCGCGCGGGTGACCGGGCGGGGCGATCGGCGCGATTGGGCACGTCACCGGAGCTGCCCGCGGCCAAGGGAAAGCTCGGCCGGTGAGCGCGGCTGGGGCGGGCGTCCCTGCCGCGAACGATGGCCGCGCGACGAAGTCGGGCCATCGTGCCGGATGAGGTGCGTGCCCGCGACACCCAGCGGGCGAAGGTCTACGACGCGGAGCAGTTGGTGCGCGGGGTATTCGACCGCGCGGACGAATCCGGCCATCGCGGTATCGATATATACGGCTCGCAGTTGACGCTGCCCGTCGAGCGGAAATTCGCGTCGGTCGAATCGGTGCAGTCCTATGCCGACAGAGTGCTGGCCTTGAATTGGGTGCGCGCGCGATGGGACCGCGCGGCGGAACCGATTCTGGTCCGCGCCAGGTCGGGTGCCTCGGCCGCGCACTACGAGCCGGAGTCAGCGGTCATGGCTGTTCCGCTGCACACCGGCTCGCGTGCCTGGGCCCTGCGTGAGCTGGTCGTTCTGCACGAAATCGCCCACCATCTGTCCCCGCCCGCGGGCGAGGCGCCGCACGGTCCCGAATTCTGTACCCGCTACCTGGAATTGGTCGACGGTGTGATCGGCCCCGAAGCCGCCCTGCTCATCCGGGCGACATTCTCCGGCTGCGGCGTCCGTTTCGGCTGAACCCGGCGATCAGTCCTCGGCGACGCGGACCTCGACCTCGATATTGCCGCGGGTGGCATTGGAATACGGGCACACCTGGTGAGCCTGGTCGGCCAGCGCCTGGGCGTCCTCGCGGGACAGGTGCGGCAGCGAGACCTCCAGGGTGACGGCGAGCTCGAAGCCGCCCTTGTCGTTCGGCCCGATCGAAACCTGGGCGCCGACAGCCGAATCCGCGATATTCGCGCCCGCCTTCTTGCCGACCAGGCGCAGCGCGGAGTGGAAGCAGGCCGCGTACCCGGCGGCGAAGAGCTGTTCGGGGTTGGTGCCGGCGCCGTCGCCGCCCATCTCCTTCGGCGGTGCCAGCACCACGTCGAGCTTGCCGTCGGTGGTGCGCGCGGTGCCGGTGCGGCCTTCGCCGCTGGCCAGGGCTTCGGCGGTGTAGAGGACCTGCATGGGAGCTCTCATTTCTCTGTGAGGGTGTCGGTGAGTTTGCGTAGCAGTGCGCGCAGGGCGACGACCTCCGCGCCGGACAACCCGGCGAGCTGGGCCATCTCGGCCGGGATGGCGCACGCCTCGGCGCGCACGGCCCGCCCGCGTTCGGTGAGCACGATGTCGACGCGCCGCTCGTCGGCGGCCGCCCGCCTCCGTTCGACGTACCCCGTCGCCTCCAGTCGCTTGAGCAGCGGAGACAGGGTCCCCGAGTCCAGGTCGAGCGCCGTCCCGAGCTCGCCGACACTGCGTGCGTCGCGCTCCCAGAGCGCGAGCATCACCAGATACTGCGGATAGGTCAGCCCGAGCCGTTCCAGCTTGGGCCGGTAGACCGCCGTCATCGCCCGCGAGGCCGCGTACAGGGGAAAGCACAGCTGCTCGTCGAGGGTGAGTCCATCGGTCATGCCAACACGGTAGCGCACAATTAAGTTGTGCACAACCTAGTGCGGCTCACCTCTCGTCGAGCAGCGCGCGCACGCGTTCGTAGCGCCGCGACCACCAGTCGACCCGCTCGGGATCGGGGTGACGGTACTTCTCCAGCAGGGCGGGGTCCGGTTCCGGCGGCACAGTGGGGACGGGGAGCCACCCGTCCACCGGTAGCAGGGACTCCGTGACGAGGTCGCCCTCGAACAGCGCGACAGTGCCCAGACCACAGGCGAATTCGAGCGAGGGCAGCACACCGGCCAGCGCCAGCTGGGCCGAGAGACCGATGCTGGTCTCCAACGCCGACGACACCACCGTCGGCAACCCCGCCGCCTCGGCCACCGCGGCCGCCCGCCGCACCCCGCCCAGCGGCGTGCATTTCAGCACCGCCACATCGGCGGCCCCGGCCACCGCCACCCGCATCGGGTCCTCGGCCCGCCGGATCGACTCGTCCGCCGCGATCGGCACCGACACCCGCCGCCGCACCTCGGCCAGCTCCTCGACGGTCGCGCACGGCTGCTCCACATACTGCAAACCGCCTGCGGCCCGGTCGATCTCACCGATGTGCCGCACCGCCGTCGCCACATTCCACACCGCGTTCGCGTCGACCCGGATCGCCCCGTCCCCGATCGCCTCCCGCACCGCCGCCACCCGCGCGAGATCCTCACCCAGCGACTCCGGATGATCAGCGACCTTCACTTTCGCTGTCGCGCAACCGGATTTGCGAACTATCCGCGCCGCCCGTACCGGATCAACCGCGGGCACCGTGCAATTCACCGGAATCCGGTCCCGCACCGGCGCGGGCCACCCGACCTCCGCCTGCTCCACCGCCGTCGCCAACCACCCCGCGGCCTCCCGATCCCCGTACTCGGTGAACGCGCAGAACTCACCCCATCCCCGAGCTCCCCGGATCAGCATCCCCTCACGCACGGTGATCCCTCGAAACCGCGTACGCAGCGGAATCGCGTAAACGAACGTATCGGCGCCCATCGCCCGATCGTACGAGGATGGATTCAGAGCCGTTCGTAGATGGTGGCGTTGGCCAGCCCGCCCGCTTCGCACATCGTCTGGAGCCCGTACCGCGCCTCACGCTGATGCAGCGCGTGCACCAGCGTGGTCGCCAACCGGGCACCGGAGGCGCCCAGCGGATGACCGAGCGCGATGGCCCCACCGTTGACATTGACCCGGCTCATGTCGGCACCGGTGTCCTGCGCCCAGGCCAGCACGACCGGCGAGAACGCCTCGTTGATCTCGACCAGGTCGATATCGGCCAGCGTCAACCCGGCCCGCCGCAGCACCTTCTCGGTCGCGGGGATCACCGCGGTGAGCATGAGCAGCGGGTCGTCCCCGGCGACGGCGAAACTGTGCACCCGCGCCAGCGGCCGCAGGCCCAGCTGGGCGGCGCGTTCGCTGGTCATGATGAGAACCGCGGCGCTGCCGTCGCTGACCTGGCTGGCCGAGGCCGCGGTGATCTCCCAGCCGATCTGCGGGAACCGGGCCGCCATCGCGGGGTCGTAGTAGGCGGGCTTCAGCGCGCCCAGGGTGTCGAGGGTGCTGCCGGTGCGGATGCCCTCGTCGGCGGAAAGGCCGTGCAGCGGAGCGAGTTCGGCGGCGAAGAGGCCGTCCTTGGTAGCGCGGGCGGCCTTTTCGTGGCTGCCGAGAGCGAATTCGTCGAGCTGGGTGCGCGACAGGCCCCAGCGCGCCGCGATCAGTTCGGCGCTGATCCCCTGCGGCACCAGGTCCTCGGGGTACCGCTCGGCGAAGCCGACCCCGGAGATATCGGTCGCCCCGATGACATTGGCGCCCATGGGAACCCGTCCCATCGACTCCACTCCGGCGGCCACCACGATGTCGTAGGCCCCCGCGATCACACCCTGCGCGGCGAAATGGATCGCCTGCTGGCTGCTGCCGCACTGCCGGTCGACGGTGGTGGCGGGTACCGATTCGGGATACCCGGCGGCCAGTGCCGCGCGCCGGGTCATGTTCACCCCCTGCTCGCCCACCTGAGTGACCACCCCGCCGATCACGTCGTCGACCAGCGCTGGATCGATCCCGCTGCGTTCGATCACCGCGCGCAGGCTGTGCGCGAGCAGGTCGACCGGGTGGACGTCGTGGAGTGCGCCGGAGGGCTTGCCTCGGCCGATGGGGGTGCGTACCGCTTCGACGATGACCGCGTCGCGCATGGGAGGAATCCTTCCCTCTAGCTCAAGTGAACAATAGTCAGAGTAGGCGCTAACTATCATCAGCTCAAGTCAGAAATGGGTATGATGTCCGATATGGCAGCCGTGATGGAAGGACCCCTGGCCGATCTGAACCGGTGGAACACCGAGGGCTGTTCCATCGCCAGAGCCATGGACCTGATCGGCACCCGCTCGGCGATGCTCATCCTGCGCGAGGCCTACTACGGCACCCGCCGCTTCGACGGTTTCGCCCGCCGCGTCGGCATCACCGACGCCGCCGCGGCCGCCCAGCTCCGCAAACTCACCGCGGCCGGACTCCTGGAAAAGTGCCCCTACCAGGAGGAAGGCAAACGTACCCGGCACGAATACGTGCTCACCACGATGGGCCGCGATCTGCTGCCCGCCGTGGTCGCGCTGTGGCAGTGGGGCGACACCTACCTCCAGCCCGGCCCGCCGCCGCTGCTGCGCGTCGACGCCGAGACCGGCGAGCCGGTCACCGTCGACCTGCGCACCGCCGACGGCAAACCGGTCGACCTGGAACAGCTGACGGTGCGCGTCAACGAGGACTACCTGCGCGCCCGCAAACGCCCCGAAGACTGACCCGGCCCACGGCCCATCGCCGCGGGCCGGAGGTCCTCAGCGCAGCCGGGCGCCGGTCTCGGGGTGGAAGAAGTACACGTGCTCGGGATCGGCGGTGAGCTCGAGCTGCTCGCCCTTGGCTGGGGGATTTCGCCAATCCACCCGCGCCACAATGGATTCCCCGGTCTGCCCGCTCGCCCCCTCGGACAGCGCGCGCCCGTAGACGTAGGCGTCGGAGCCGAGTTCCTCGACAACGTCCACCTCCATCCGCAGACCACCCGAACCCACCTCCAGGTGCTCCGGCCGGATACCGAGCACCACCGACCCCTCGGCCGCGTCCGCCGCCGCGCGCGGCACCTTGAACGGGGATCCACCGATGGTGACGGCACCGTCGGTCACCGGCAGCGTGAACAGGTTCATCGCGGGCGAGCCCATGAACCCGGCCACGAACATGTTCGCCGGGTCGCGGTAGAGGTCGCGCGGTGACGCGCACTGCTGCAACAGCCCGTCCTTGAGCACGGCCACCCGGTCGCCCATGGTCATCGCCTCGACCTGGTCGTGGGTCACGTACACCGTGGTGGTGCCCAGGCGACGCTGGAGCTGGGCGATCTGGGTGCGGGTCTGCACGCGCAGCTTGGCGTCGAGGTTCGACAGCGGCTCGTCCATCAGGAACACCTGCGGCTGGCGCACGATCGCGCGGCCCATCGCCACGCGCTGACGCTGACCGCCCGAGAGCGCCTTGGGCTTGCGGTCCAGGTACTGCTCGAGATCGAGCAGCTTGGCCGCCTCGAGCACCCGCTCGTCGCGTTCGGCCTTGGCCACCTTGGCCAGCTTCAGCGCGAAACCCATGTTCTCCGCCACTGACATGTGCGGGTAGAGCGCGTAGTTCTGGAACACCATCGCGATGTCGCGATCCTTGGGTTCGGCGTGGGTCACGTCGTCCTCGCCGATGAGGATGCGTCCGCCGTTGACCTCCTCGAGGCCCGCCAGCATGCGCAGCGAGGTGGATTTGCCGCAGCCCGACGGCCCGACGAGGACCAGGAACTCGCCGTCGGCGATCTCCAGGTCGAGGGCGTCGACGGCGGGTCGGTTCGCGCCGGCGTAGAGCCGGGTGGCGCGGTCGAAGGTCACGGTAGCCATGCGTAGATCAGTCATCCCATCCCGGCAGGAACGTGCCGGACGATCCGAGAACAGGGTCGCCGTGGATGGTAGCGGCCGACCGGAGCCGCTGCCCGTTTCCGGGTAGCCTCGAACACGACCCACGCCCGCGAGTCCACAGGAGCACGGATGAGTCGTCGCGTTCGAATCGGAGTTCAGCTGCAACCCCAGCACGCCGCCGACTACGGCCGCATCCGCGACGCGGTGCTGCGCGCCGAGGACGCCGGGGTCGACATCGTCTTCAACTGGGACCATTTCTTCCCGCTCACCGGCGACCCGAACGGCCCGCATTTCGAGTGCTGGACCATGCTCGGCGCCTGGGCCGAACAGACCGAACGCGTCGAGCTCGGCGCCCTGGTCACCGGCGGCGGCTACCGCAATCCCGACCTGCTCGCCGACATGGCTCGCACGGTCGACCACATCAGCGGCGGCAGGCTCATCCTCGGTATCGGCGCGGGCTGGTTCGAACGCGACTACGACGAGTACGGCTACGAATTCGGCACCCCCGGCACCCGCCTGGCCCTGCTCAAAGACAGCCTGGCCCGCATCTCCGCGCGCCTGGGCAAACTGAATCCGCCCCCGCTGCGCCAGATCCCGATCCTGATCGGCGGCAAGGGCGAGCGCAAGACCCTGCGCCTGGTCGCCGAATACGCCGACATCTGGCACTCCTTCTCCGACGTCGAATCCCTCGCCCACCGCAACCAGGTCCTGGCCACCCACGCCGCCGCCGCGGGCACCGACGAGTCCCGCATCGAACGCTCGGTGCAATGGCTGGGCCGCCCCGAAGCCGACGCCCTGCACGCCGCGGGCGTCACCCTCTTCACCGTCGGCGTCTCCGGCCCCGACTACGACCTCACCACCGTCCGCGAGGCCATCGACTGGCGCGACGGCGTAAACCCCGAACTACTCGAGGGCCTGGCCTGAGCTAGTCGTATTCCAGCCAGGTTTCGCGCTGGAAGTACTCGTCATCGGCGTCGTCGTCCTCGGGGGTCGGTGCGGAACGAGTTGTCGCGGGGGTGGTGTTCCAGCCGTGTTCAGCGGGCTGCGGCTGGGCCTGACCGGCGGTCTGCTGCTGTTGAGGTGACGGCGGCACTTGGCCGAGTGTGTCGACGTACGCTTCGCGCCGGGCCCGCAGCCGTGGGTCGTTCTCGAGCCGGGCGACCGCCGCGATCACCGCCGCCCGCGACTCGGCCAGCGCCGCGGCGTGCAATCGGACGATCGTCGCGACGAGCGTGTCCGGGTCAAGGCGCCGCGCGGCATCGGTGAGCTGAACCGACTCGAGCGCACCGTCCGCGCCCACCCGCACGGTGGCGATATCTGCCCCGGCAGCGGCGGTGGCGGGCTGGTTCAGGCCGCTGTGCAGCCGCCCGATATCGGCGTCGAGTGGATCGAGCGCGCCGGTCATGTAATGCCTCCCCTGGTCGATCATCCCGTTCCGCAATGCCATCTATAGATGGCATCAGCCGGTCGATGCAATCTATAGTTGGCACGATCGATTGCGGTGGGGCATGACGTTGACGCCCCCGTGGGGAGGGAATCGAGTGAGTCCGACACCAAGCGTTGAACAGTTCGACCTGGACCCCGACGCGGTGCGCGCGCTCGCCGCCGGGATGGGGACAGCCGGTCAGGAAGTCCAGGTCATCGGCAAAGGCGGGGCCCTCGCCGACGGCGTCTACGAGTGCATGCCCAACGGCGACACCCCGCAGGCGTATCAACTCGCCGCCCGCCGCGCCGACAAGGCGATGGCCGCCGTCGGCACCGCCCTGGCCGAACTCAGCGGCAAAACCGTCGCCGCCGTGATCACCTTCCAGCAGCAGGACCAAGCCCGCGCCGGCGCCCTAGCCGGGGTGACCCCGCGATGAGCCAACACCTCACCGTCCCCCAGGTCGAATCCTGGAAACCGGCCGCCTTCGCAGCCCAGGCCACCGAATTCGCCCGCCAGGCAACCGAACTCCGCACCACCGTCCAGACCCAATACCTATCCGTAGACGCCTCCCGCGACACCTTCCGCCGAGAAACCGGCGACGCGATGCGCACCCGCTTCGACGAGATCCGCACGAAATCCCTCCTCATCGCCGACGCCCTCGACCGCGGCCGCGACGCCGCCACCGCCGCCCAGTGGACCATCAGCTCCGCCCAGGGCTTCCTGGCAGCGAAGAAGTCCGACGCCATCGCCAAAACCTTTGAAGTCCACGACGACGGCACCTGCGTGATCTCCGAAACCACCAAGCAACGCCTGTATTCCGCGATAGCGAGCCAATCCACCGACCCGAACGTCATCGCCGACAAATACACAACCGGAATGGCCGCCCTCCAACTCGACGCCAACACCCACACCGCCGCTGTCAAGGCCGCCCTCACAGGCGCGATGAACGCCGACATCGCCGCCAAATCCGCCATCGAAGCGGCCTTTGAAAACCTGCCGACCCCAGACTCTTTCGGCAACGCGACAACCCCGGTGACGGTCACTCCACAGCCCCCGGCCAACGGCACTCCACAGGAGAACCGGAAATGGTGGGATTCGCTGACGGCCGCCCAGAAGTCTGAGGTCCTGGCCGGATCACCGGGTGTCGTCGGCAATCTCGACGGATTGCCCGCGGAGGTGCGGGACAAGGCCAACCGCGCGATGATCCCAGTCGAGCAAGCCCGCCTCGAGGCCGACAAGACCAGGTTCCAGGACGCCCTGACGACCGCAGCCGCCACCGGTGACATGAGCGGCGTCGCGGCCGCCCAAACCGGGCTGGACCGCACACAGCAGAAACTAAAGGATCTCGCCGCGGTCGAAACCGCCGTCGGGGAAAGCACTACATCGTCGAAGCCTCCGCGCTATCTGATGGCCCTGGACATGGAATCCGGCCGCCAGGGCCGTGCGGCGGTGGCGGTGGGCAATCCGGATACGGCGGAACATATTTCGGTCACCACACCCGGTCTCGGTTCGGATCTCGACGAGACACTGCTCGGTGGTGGCGAACCGAAGAATGTCGACGGCGGAATGATGGGTGAGGCCCAGAATCTGATCGCGACATCGGAATCGCAGTTGGCGGCGGCCGGCCGGGACGGCGAGCAGGTCGCCTCGATCGCGTGGTTCGGCTACGACCCGCCACAGGGCGGGTCGAACCTGTCCGATCTCACGCCGGACATGATCAATGTGACCAATGAGGGCCGTGCGCAGGAGGCGGCACAACCGCTGTCCGCGTTCTACACCGGTCTCGATGTGGCCAGCGAGAAGAACGATCCACACATCACCGCGCTGGGACACTCCTACGGCTCGCTGGCGACAAGTCATGCGCTGCAACAGCAATCAGGCGTCGTCGACGATGTCGTGTTCTATGGCTCACCCGGTCTGGGTGCTGATGTGTACGCGCCCGGCATCTGGGGGCTCGGCTCGCCGACCACGAATCTCGGCTTCAACGACGCGGTCGAGAATGCCGGTGATCTCGGCGTTCGTGACGGCCACGTGTACGAGATGAGTGAGAACCGGGACGGTGTCGCGAACTCGAACTCGTTCGGCCGCAGCCCGAACCTGATGCCCTGGGTAACCCACCTCAGCACCGACCCCATCACCGTCCAGGACCCCGCCACCGGCAAGGACGTCACCTACTCGGGGGCGAGCGGCCACTCCGAATACGGGCGTTCCGACGGAACGAACCTGCACCGCTCCGGCTACAACCTCGCCGCCATCGTCGCCGGTCTACCCGAGAACGCCACCAACCCGCAGACCGGGAAGTGAACCGAGTGGCCGGCCGGAAGCTGGAAACAACGGGAAAACTGCTGGCCTGGGGCGTGGCGATCGGCGCACTGTGCCTTGTCGGCACGATCGTCGCGACACTGCTGGTGTGGGGCTGGGCGACCCGCGACAGCGGCTACCCACCCGAGCCGATCACCCCGGAGAGCATCGCGCGAGCCGAGGACGACATGCGCCCGCGTGGTTCATTCGAGGACGCGCTGGCCGAGCGGGACCGGATTTTCGCCCTGTTGCAGAACGTGATCGGCGGCCTCGAGCCCGGTATCCAGTTCCGCCCCGGCAGCGAGCGTGAAATCGAGGGCTGTGGAGGTTCCTATGGCGCCGCCGGCGGGCGCGAATCGAAATATCGATCGATCGAAGGTACGCCCAAGATAGCGAACGACAACTGGCTGCAAGTGAACGATCGGTCGATAGCCGCCGCGGCGGAAGCCGGTATCGAACTGGTCCCGGTCCGGAAAGACGACCCGGTGCGGTTGAACCAGGTCGCCCTCGAGTCACCGGGAGGTGGATTCGAGATCACCATCTTCAACACGCCCCACGACTTCGAGTACGGCGAGAAGACCGCTATCGCGATAGTGGTCGACTGCCACCTACCGGCCGACAAGCTCAATGCCCCGGGGACGCCGACGAAATGACCACTTCCCTGATCGAGAATCGCCCGCTTCTCCACGCACCATACGGATCGGAGTCGGTATGACAATCAATGACACGTCTCCCTCTGGTCTCTGGCAGGCGGCCTGCGACGGGCGATTCCGGCTCGAGGCCGATGCGGCGCGGGAATGCGCAGCGCATTACGCCTGGCTCGCCGACCAGATCGACCTACGTATCGCCGAAGCCGAAAAGCTCAGCAAGCTAGCGGGATTCGGTGGGTTCGATTCGGCACAGCAACTCCAGTCCGGATTCGAGCAGAAGGCCGATCAAGGGGTCATCGCGATGCGGAGCGTCAAGGTGGAGTGTCGCGAGCTGCAAGCGGCGGTGCTTCGCGCGGGCGGTTTGCTCGCTGAACAAGACTTTTCGACGGCAGTCGCCATCGTCGGACGGACGGAGTCCCTGTCATGACGAAATGGCGCGCGGGATTCGCTTGTGGCGCGGTGGTGGCGGTGTGTAGCTGGGTGGCCGGGTGCAGCGGGGAAGCCACCATCGATCAGCCGGATGGGGCGAGCAGTGGCGCACCCGCGAGTACCACTTCCGCGACCCGGCCTACGCTTACCGCCGCGAAGTTGCAGCCGCCATCCCAGGACAACAAATACACTCAGGCGGGTGGTCGGCCGAAGGTCGTGGTCGATCCGTGCACCTGGATTCCCGACGACATCGTCGGCACCATCGGTATCGATCCCGCGACTCGTCAGCGCGGTCGAGATCTCGTCGCCGAATATACGTTCCTGACTTGCGATTTCGCCAGTGCGACGTCGGGCGCCGACTGGTTTCTTTCGGTCGAGTCCGGAAACGTCTCGCTCGATGAAGTGCGGCAGAAGTACGCCGGGAAGACCGAGGACATCGAAATCAATGGGCGCGCGGCGGTGCGGACGGTGAAGGTCGGCGACCAAACCTGCGACGTCGACCTCGAAACCTCGGTCGGGTACTTCGGTGTCGGAGCGTCCTATCACGGTATTCCGGGGACGAATTCGCAGTCTCCTTGCGACAAGGCGATGGAGTACGCCCGCGCACTCGAACCGGTGATCGGCGATGGCAACTGACATGTTCCAGACGAAGGGTGGGGGCCTGTGACAGGGGAGATTCCGTTGATCCCGGGGGTGATCGGGATGACGACCGCGCAGCAACCGGTGTCGACGGCCGAGACGGCGGCGGCGTTCGACGCGGCGACCGGGACGCAGCGCAAGGCGGCGGGGATCGGGGTGGGGGCGGCGGGGGCCGATCCCGCGTATATCCAGGCGATGGAGGAGTTCGCCGCCATGCCGCATGCGGAGATCTACCGGCGTGCGCAGGAGATGCAGCCGGGGGTGATGGCGCAGACCGCCGAGACGTGGAAGGCGATCAGTACGGCGCTCACCGGCAATGTCATCGGCCTCACGGCCAAGGTGAACGCGACGATCGCGCGGGGCTGGGAGGGGCGGACGGCGGAGGCGATCGGCGCGGCCACGCAGGCGTTGACGGGGCGGTTGACCGAGTTGCAGAACGTGACGCAGGCGGTGGCGTGGCGGGTGGAGGCCGCCGCGTTCGGTGCGGAGGTGGTGAGGGCGCAGATCCAGCCGCCGCCTGCCGTGGTGTCGGGGCCCGCGGTGCCCGGTGCCGAGAACCCGGTCGACGCGGTCGGTTCGACGCAGGCGCAGTCCGAGGCGTGGCAGGCGGCCATCTGGACGATGCGCAACAACTATCAGACGACGTATGAGCCTGCGGGGCAGGGTGTTCCGGTGTTTCCGACCTCGAATGATCTGGGTGGCAACGAGGTTCCGGTCGGCGCGACCGGAAGTTCGCCCACCTCGCATGGGTCGCAGAGTGGCACCGATCCAGGCACCACCGATCCGGCTGTCACCGATCCGGCCCAGTCACCCGGGGACGACGACAGCACCGGCACTGCGGCTGAACAGAATTCGGCGCCAGGCGACGACTCATCCGGAGGCGAATCCACCGGCAACGAATCCACCGGCAACGAATCCACCGGCAACGACTCGACCGGCGACGATCCGACAGCCAACGACGAGACCACCGCGGCGAGCACCCAACAGCCGTCCACGAGTTCCCCGACAACCACCGGTACCCCAGGCGGCACCCCAGCAGGCAACCCGGCGGCCCCGGGTTCGCCCGGCGCGGGCAGCCCCGGACCAGCCAACGGCATACCGAGCCCAGGCCAGGGCAGTCCGGTCGTGCCGGGCGCCCCGGGCACCGCTGCCAGAAGCGGTGCACCGGCCGCGAACACCCGCACCACCCCGGGCCTGCACGGCATGCCGGGCATGGGCGCCCCCGCCGCCCGCCAGAACCAGAAGGCCGACGACGAGCACCAAGGCCGCCCGGAATTGCGCATCCACCCCCGCAACCGGGTCGACCTGGTCGGCCCACCCCAGGGCACGGTCCCTCCCGTCCTCGGCGCCAAGGCACCCGAGCGTCGACGCACCACCGATCGCGAGTCGCCGTAGTGCGGTGGGCGTTCACCGGTGACGAGTTCCTGTACGTGTGGGGCGAGAGCGGCAGCGATCGGGTTCCCGCGCCGCTGACGGTCGTGCCGTCGGTCGCATGGCGGCACGAATGGGAGGCCGTGGTGGCGCGGTTGCGCGAGCGGCTGCCGGTCGCGCGGGATCCGGATCTGTCTGCGGTGGTGCGGCTGGCCGCGGCGCCGGAGCTCGCCGTCACCGTGATCGGTTCGCGCAACGGCACGCCGATCCGGTTGTACTGCGCGGTGACCCAGCGCAGCGCGGTGGCGCTGGCTCAGTTGCCCGATTCCGACGATGACCGCACCGTGGTGGTGCGTGCCGGGAGTCCCGCGTCCGTCCCGGTCTGGGTGTCGCGGTTCGCCGGGCAGCGGCGGGCCGGTGCCGTGCCGCCGCTGACGGAATCGGTTGCCGCGCTCACCACCCCCGCGCAGGCGGTGGCGCTGGACTACGGGGAGGTGTCGACCGCCGACCGCGTGCACGATCTGCTCGCGGAACCGCGCTCCGGCGACGGCCACGTGGAGGTTGTGCGGGGCAGACCCGGGTCACCGGAGCCGGTCCGGCGGCACCTGAGTTGGTTCGATGTGGCAGGCGACGGCCGCTACGCCTACCGCTACCGGCACGGCGACCTGATGGTCGAACCGTGCTCGACCGCGCGGTTCGAGCAGGTCCTCGCGCGGATGACGGGGCTGGGCTAGCCGTGGCGTGACCCCGGCGACACGGTGCTTGCGGCAGTGTTGCCGATCACCGCGCAGGCGCGCGTACGCTGCCCGGAGCGCGGTAGCGGCTAGGGTCTATCGCCATGGCGAAGGTGCGTGCTGTGCGGACTCGGGCGCGGATCGCCGCGCTGTTACTGCTCGTCGGCGTGGCCGCGACCGGCTGCGGCGGCGACACCGAGACCCGCGATCTGTGTTCCCCACCCGGCCCCGCCGCGGCCGCCGCCGCTCCGACCAACCTGGCCGCAGGCGAGACCGCGGGCGCTGACCGCTACACCACCGCGACCACGGTCCCGCTCGACTCGATCGATCCCGGCGCGCTCGGCCTGCTCACCCCGGGCAAGCTGAGCGTCGGCACGCTCTCGGACGCCCCGCCCAGCATCTGTGTCGACAGTTCGGGCAGCTTCACCGGTTTCGACAACGAACTGCTGCGCGCGATCGGCGCGAAACTCGGCCTGCAGGTGGAGTTCTCGGGAACCGAGTTCGCCGGGTTGCTGGCCCAGGTCTCGGGCAAGCGCTTCGACGTGGGTTCGTCGAACATCACCACCACCGACGCGCGGCGTGAGCTGGTCGGCTTCACCAACGGCTACGACTTCGGCTACTTCTCGCTGGTGGTGCCTCAGGGTAGTGCGATCAAGGGCTTCGGCGATCTCGGGCCGAGCAGCCGGATCGCGGTGGTGCAGGGCACGGTGCAGGACGAATTCGTCGTCAACCAGCTGCGTCTGGACCCGGTGAAGTTCCCCGACTACAACACCGCCTACGCGAACCTGAAGTCCGGCCAGGTCGACGCGTGGGTCGCGCCGTCGGCCCAGGCCGAGGGCGCCATCGCGCCCGGCGATGGAATCACCATCTCGCAGAACACCTTCAGCCTGGACAACTTCGTCGGCTACGCGGTCGCCAAGAACAACCAGCCGCTCATCGACGCGCTCAACGCGGGCCTGGACGCGGTGATCGCCGACGGCACCTACGCACGTCTCTACACCGACTGGGTGCCGCGCGAACTCCCGCCCGGCTGGAAGCCCGGCTCCAAAGCCGCACCGGTACCGCAACTTCCGGACTTCGCCGCGCTCGCCGCCGAACGCGGCACCGACGAGCCCGAGCAGGCCGCGCAGAAGTCCACCCTGCAACAGCTCGGCGACACCTTCTTCGACTGGTCGCTGTACCGCAAGGCCTTTCCCGACCTGATCAAGACCGGTCTGCCCAATACCCTGATCCTGGCCGTGGTCTCGGGCGTGCTCGGCACGGTGCTCGGCATGATCCTGGCGGTCATGGGTATCTCGCGCACCCGCTGGCTGCGCTGGCCCGCCCGTGTCTACACCGATATCTTCCGTGGTCTGCCTGCCGTCGTGATCATCCTGCTCATCGGCCTCGGTATCGGCCCGGTGGTCCGCAATGTCACCGGCGGCAATCCGTACTGGCTGGGCGCGGTGGCGCTGGCGCTGCTCGCCTCGGCCTATATCGGCGAGATCTTCCGCTCCGGCATCCAGTCGGTGGAGCCCGGCCAGCTCGAGGCCGCGCGCGCCATCGGCTTCGGCTACCGCCAGGCGATGACGCTGGTGGTGATCCCGCAGGGTGTGCGGCGGGTGCTGCCCGCGCTGATGAACCAGTTCATCGCGCTGATCAAGGACTCCTCGCTGATCTACTTCCTCGGCCTGCTCGCCTCCCAGCGCGAGCTGTTCGCCGTGGGCCGCGACCTCAACGCCCAGACCGGCAATCTGTCCCCGCTGGTCGCGGCGGGCCTGATGTATCTGGTGCTGACCATCCCGCTCACCCACCTGGTGAACTACATCGACCGGCGGATGCGCACCGGCAAACCGGCACCCGCCGCCCCCATCGACCCGGTCGAGACGGCCGTCATCACGGAAGGGCGCTGATGAGTGCATCCCTGACCGGCTCCGGACTGAACCTCACCCTGGGCGGCAACCACATCCTGCGCGGTGTGGACATCCACGTCGAGGCGGGCCACGCGACCACCGTCATCGGCCCGTCCGGTTCCGGCAAGTCGACGCTGTTGCGGGTGCTCAACCGCCTGCACGAACCCGATTCCGGTGACGTCCTGCTCGACGGCAAGTCGGTCCTGTGCGACAACCCCGACAAGCTGCGCCAGCGCATCGGCATGGTGTTCCAGCACTTCAATCTCTTCCCGCACAAGACCGTCGCCGACAACATCGCGCTGGGTCCCCGCAAACTGCGGGGCCTGTCCGCCGAGCAGGCCCGCGCGCTGGCGGTGGAGCAGCTCGAGATCGTCGGGCTGGCCGACAAGGCCGACGCCCGCCCCGGATCGCTGTCGGGTGGTCAGCAGCAGCGGGTCGCCATCGCCCGCGCGCTGGCGATGAAACCCGAGCTCATGTTCTTCGACGAGGCCACCTCGGCGCTGGACCCGGAGCTGGTCAAGGGCGTGCTCGCGCTCATGGCCGACCTCGCCTCGGGCGGCATGTCGATGATCGTGGTGACCCACGAGATGGGCTTCGCCCGCAGCGTCTCCGACAGCGTGGTGTTCATGGACCAGGGCGTGGTGGTGGAGACCGGCACCCCCGACGCGCTCTTCGACGACGCCCAGACCCCGCGCCTGCGCCGCTTCCTCGACCAGGTCCTCTGACCAGGTCGAACGGGGTCGCGGCAACCCATGCGCAACTGCTAATGTCGGCATCGTTCCAGCTCCACTGACGAGTACAGGAGAGCACGATGACCACGGCACACGCCGAACATCTCGAACATACCCATATCCACGGTCCCACCTGCGGACATGTCGCCGTTCCCCACCAGGATCACGTCGACTACGTCCACGACGGGCACCTGCACCGCGAACACGACGGTCACTTCGACGAGTGCGAAGCCTCAGCACATGTCGAGCACACCGCTCACGATCACGAGCACGGGCCCGGCTGCGGTCACGTCGCGGTCCCGCACGGCGACCACGTCGACTACATCCACGACGGTCACCGTCACGCGGCCCACGACGGCCACTACGACGACCACTGACCGACCGGTAGTACCCCGGCCTCGACCGCCCATCCGGCTCGACCAGCGCGACGCCGGTGGGTGATCGGGGCCGTCGTCGTCTCCGGTCCGGAGGCGGCGGTTCAGTCGCTCACGGTGGCGAAGGCCGCCCAGAGCAGGGGAGAGTTCGCCGGAATCGGGTCGGACTGCCAGTCCGCCAGGCGACCGCGCTGCCAGGCCAGCAGGGTGGGGATGGGGGTGGCGGTCTCGTGGGCGGCGTCCACGGCGCAGACCGCGGCCTGGAGCGGATGCGTGGTGGTGGCGGTGAGGGTGTGGAAGGCGTGGTCGGTGGGCAGCGGCCAGCGCGTCGCGGTGACCAGTTCGGCGCCGGCCGCCAGCGCCGCCGTGGTGAGCCCGAGCGCCTCGGTGAAGCGCAGGTCACCGCCGCTCTCGCAGGCGATGAGCGCCACCCGGCTCGGCATCGGCCACAGCTCGCGGCCCGCGACCGGCGCGGCGTCGATGGTGTGGGTGCCCAGCAGCAGGTCCTTGGCCGAGAGCGGCCGGTGGGTGCGCTGCGCGGCGGCGAAGCCCCTGGTCTCGGCGGTGCAGCTGAGGTGCAGTTGCGCGTGTTCGCTCTCGCCGGTCTCCGGTGCGGGCGCGGTGACGTGGCCGACGTAGACGAGCCTGCTCGCCCCGGCCCGCAGCGCCGTCGAGAGCCAGGTGCGGTCGGTGTCGGCGCGCCGGAACAGGTCGACCGGATCGCGCACCACGGGTACCAGCCGATCGCCGTAGCTCGCGAAATGCTGAGTCACTGCCGTGTCGGCGTTCGGCCTGCCCAACACGGAACCGAGCTCCGAATCCGCGCGGAACCCGGGCACCCGGGGATCGAGCACGGCGACCACCGGCAGGTCGCGGGTCTTGTTCCAGCGGTGCACGATCCGGCCCTGCGCGCGCACGACCGACACCGGCGCCAGCAGACTCACATCGGCGATGTCTAGCAACCGCACTTTCGGGTCGGGCGCGATGATCTCCCACGGCACCTGCGCCAGCCGCGGTGACGGCTGGATGCGCAGGTGCGGACGGATGCCCCGCTGCCACATCTCGTAGAGCTGTACGGCCAGGCCGTAGGGGAGCAGGGTGCGCGAGAGATCCTGTGCCAGCGCGTGTTCCGCGGCGGGGTCGACCAGGGCGCCGCGAGTCATGATCCGGTGCAGGTCACCGGGGTGGGCCGGGTCGGGTACCGCCTCGGTGAGCTTGCGCAGGGCTTCGCGCACCTCGTCGCGGGGAAGCGTCGCGACGCCACGCGCGGCGGCGTCGTCGACCCAGCGCCAGGACACGTACACATCGCCCGCGTCCGCCATCCGGATCAGCGCGGTCGGCGCGTCGCAGTGCGCGGGAGAGGTGTGCGACCGATCTCCCGGGAACTGATCGTCGGCGGGCACGTTCACAGGGTGATCACCCGCTTGTCGCGGACCGGGCGGCCGTAGCGGTGCTCGGCGTAGGTGATGAAGTCCGCCAGGAGTATTCGGCCGTTGTCGGCGAGCAGCGGCGGTGGCGCGACGGGGATTCCGGCGGCCGACGCCACGTCCGCGAGCGCGCTACCGAGTTGCAGTGTGGCGGTGGATGGTTCGGTAGGTGCGTCGAGCAGGTCGAAACCGAGGCGAGGTGTGACCGGTTCGGAGAAGGCGATGGGATCGAGAGCCGTTCCGGCGCACTGGCTGTCGATGAGGTCGCTGACCAGCTGCGCGTCACCGGTGCGAGCCGCGCAGTGGAAGGCCAGTCGCATGGCGGGTTCGGCGATCTCGCGGTGCCAGTGTTCACGCTGATTGCCGTTGGGCAGGGTGTGGCGCACCGCGTCGATGGCGAGGGCGGCGGGGACGGCGAGATTCACCGCCCGTGTCAGCGATTTCGGGTCCGGCTGGGCCGCAAGGGCATTGGCACCTGACAGCAGTTCGGCGTGCCAGTAGTCGAGCTGGGCGCAGTGCATGCCGAGACCGTGCGCCGAGTACACCGCGAACGCCTCGGCCAGCAGTTCCTCACCGCGCGGGAGATCGCCTTCGGCGCAGGTGATCGTCGCCAGCCGGAGCCGGACATCCGCCGCGTCGAGGACCGCGCCGGTGGCGTCGAACCGCGCCAGCGCCTGCTCGTAATGCGTTCGGGCGGTGTCGATATCGCCGCGCCCTTCGGCGACAAAGCCCATGGTCTTGGCGCCGATACCGGACCAGTGTCCGAGCCCGGCGGCGTCGAAGGCCCGCCGGCTGGCCCGCAGTGGTTCCTCGGCCTCGTCGAAGCGGCCCATCCGCGCGAGCATGATGGCCAGGTTCTGCTGGGATTCGGCCACCGAATCGGTCGCACCGGCCGCCTCGAAGGCCGCCACACCCTGGCGCGCGAAGTCGATCGCCAGCTCCCGCCGCCCCGTCTCGAAGGTGCTCGCCGCCAGGTTCATCAAGGGATGACCGGCCAGTTCGGGTGCGAAACGCTCGGTGACACGCAGTGATTCGTGGGCGAGGTCCGCGGCCTGTGCCCACTGCTGCCGATGCAGGGCCACCGCCGTCAGCGAGAGCAGGCAGGCCACGCGCAGAAAGCCCTGCTCGGGATCGTCGGCCAGCAGTGCCCGCGCTTCCTCCAGCACCTCCTGCGCCGCGTCGAGCTCACCCAGGTGCTGGAGGGCCTGCGACAGATTCACCAGTGCGGCAGGCCGCTGATGTGCAGCGTCTTCGGGCAGGACGGCCAGCGCGGTGCGGAACAGCGTCACCGCGCGCCGATGATCGCCGAGTTCATCGGCCATGCTCGCGGCATTGATCAGTGCCGCGCTACGCAATCGCGGTGCCGCGCCCTCGGCGGCCTGCTCGAAGATGGCCAGCGCCGCACCCACCTCACCGCGCTGATAGGCCGCGTATCCCGCGGTGAGCTGCGCGTCGTCCTGCTCGGACGCCCTACCGGTAGCCGCCATCGCCTCCGCTCCCGTCCGTCATCAGAAGTCCTCCTCCTCGGCCACTGCCTCCGCTGCCAATCGGGGGAATCCGTTCGCGCCGGTCAGCCGCTCCCGTGCGAAGTCGCGGATTCGTTCCCGCTGTGCGGACTCGTCTTCGGGCGGGTCCGCGGGGCCCACCCCCGGAACGAACACGTCGACCGTCACCGCGCTTTCGGCCCCGTCCGGAAGCTGGACATGGCCGACCCACGAATCGCCCTGTGATCGCAAGGCCACGGCGAGGGTCCGCGTCGGCGCGTCGGAGTCCGAGCCGCCGGACGTGACGGCCGGTCCGGTGTCGGGCAGATCGGGGATGGGCGTGTTCGTCTGTCCGGCGAGCCGGTTCGCGCCGGTGGCGGCACCGACGTAGCCGACGGGCCGCAGGTGCGTGGGAATCGGTTCCCGGCAATCCGGCGCGGCGACGACCGAGACGCGGACCGTCGAGACTCCGGCCGCTCGCGAGACCTCCCAGGTCACCGCCTGTTCGCTCGCGTCGAGGATGCCGGGCGGGCACCGCCGCCAGTCCCACCCGCCGGTCCCGCGCGCGACCACCAAGCCGCCCGCGACCATCGCGCCACCGGCCGCGAGCGCGTAGTCCTCGCGCCGCCCTGCCCGCCGCGCGGGCTCAGAAGCAGGTGACGTGGGTGAAGCCGTTCGTGCGGAACCACTCTCACGCGCGAGGCTCGGATCAGCCGTGCCGGTCAGGTCCGCACCCCCGACCACCATCTCGCAGCGCTCGGTCAGTGCGGCCAGCTCGCTGGTCAGGAGGTCGTGGTCGAGGGCCGGGATGGCGTCGATCGTCGACGCGGGCCACCAGCGAGTCACCCAGTGGGCGTAAGCGAGTCGACGGAGATCGGTGACCAGGTCCGGTTGTGCGGGTTCGGCTGTGAGCGTCTGGGGATGATCGTCGGCGACCGCCACAGCGACGGTTTCGCCGTAGACCGCCCACAGCCAGTCCTGTGCCGCGCCGCGATCATCGAGGACCGCGCCCGGCAATGCCTCGTCCGCGTGCAGATTCCAACTCAGATGTCCACCAACGACTTCGAGCACGAGTACATCCAGACCCGGCACCGCATCCGTGACCAGCGGCGCACCACCGGGCGTGAGGACGAGCAGCCCACCTTCGTCGCGCACCTGGACAACCGTCATCAGCTGGCCCTCGCTTCCACGTCCGCGACGACCCCGGCGGACAGCGCTTGCTTCACCCGATCCCGATGATCCAGCATCACCGACCGCGCCACCCCGTCCAGCAGATCCCACAGCTCATCCGGCCCCCACACCGCCAGCTCCCGCACATCGCGCCCGTGCAAGCGCACCCACAACCTGCGCAGATACGGCCGCCACGGCACCCGCAACTCCGCCGCCACCGCTGCCAGCGCCCCTCGTTCACCCGTCACCGCGTCGAGCCGCGCGCCCGCACCTGTCGCGTCGTGCGAGCCCTCGACCGCGTGCACCGCGAGGCGTCGCGCCTGGAGCACGTACGCTTCCCGCCGCCACCGCGCGTTGATCACCTCGTGCGCCCGCGACGATCCCCGCGTCCTGTCGCCGTCCCGGCTCGGCGGTTGCGCGGCGTCACCGACTATCGGCGAAAGGCCCAGTGCCAGTTCGGAACCAGCCGTGGCGGCAACCCGCAGCGACTCGTCGAGCAACCCCCATGGCGCGCAACTGCGTGAGATCTCCCGCAGCACCAGTTCGGGGATCTCCGGCAGATCCGTGCGATCGGTGCTGCCCTGCAACACCGTGAACACCCGTTCGTAGACGGTCCGGTCGAACGGCAGCGCGAGATTCGCCGTCGACGCCGAGGCGCCCAGTCGCGGCTGTCGCGGACTCGGGTGACGGGTCAGCCCCAGGCGATCGGCGCCGTCGACCGCGTGGACCTGCCACAGCGCGATGCCACGGTGGGTGCCCACCCGGTCCTCGACGAGGTCGTCGAACAGTGGCCCGGCATCGGCGGGATCGCCCGCGCGGGCCAGCGTGCAGGCGTCGAGCAGCTCGATCAGGTCGGCGGCGCGGTCGCGAGCCCCGTAGTCGGCCACCGGCCGCCGCGACCAGGCCAGCGCGAGCAGTTCGGTGAGCTCGGCAGCCTGAAGTGGTTCGGTTACATGGCTTTTCAGTGCCGTGGTCGTGCGGCCACCGGTGCTCTCGTGGATCTCGCGCAGCGTCGCCGCCGCGATCTCGCGCGCACCGGCGGCATCCGGTGCGCCGTGCACGGTGGCCAGTTCGTAGCAGCGCTGGAAGTACAGGTCCTGGGCGTTGCCCTCGGTGATCCGCAGGGCCCGGCGCACCTGCTTGAGCAGGACGAACCAGGCCGCGCAGGCGCGCAGGGTGTCGGACCGGGCGTGCACGAGGGCGGTCAGCAGGGCCACGCCGTCGGCGTCGAGGACGGTGGGCGCGCACAGCGGATGCTGCACCGGCCGGATGACCAGCGGGTCGAGGATCAGCTTCACCGTGCGCCGCAGCGGCCCGCCGGGCGCGCCGCTGAGCGCCTCGACACCGTCGAGACCGCGCCACACCTCGTCGAGCACCATGGCGCGGGGTCTTCGCATTCGACCAGGTTAACGGCATTTCCGACAGGGGGCGGGGAGAAAAGTTGGGATCGGTAGGCGGCGCGCGATTTCTACCTTTCTCCCAACGGGTCACCCACAACGGCCCGCGACACCGAGAGAACGGAAACACCATGAACGCCAAGCTGATCGCCGCCCTCGCCGCCTCCGCCACCGCCACCGCGCTGTTCGTCACGGGATGCGGTGACTCCGGCGACACCGCCGCCCCGAGCAGCCCGGGTTCGGCCGCGCCCGCCGCGGGCAAGTCCTCCGCGAGTGTCGACGGCAAGGAGTTCGCCGCGAAGTTCGACACCACCTGCGCCCAGCAGGCGGGCACCCTGGCTCTGGCGCTCACCGACACCGCCAACGCCACCTACGGCAGCCTCTCGGTCAGCGCCTCGCTCGCCGGCGACACCGTGCAGGCGGTGGCCATCGCGGGCAGCCAGGGCGGCGCCAACGGCCTGCCCTACGCCGTCGGCTACGGCAACGGCCAGCCCGGCGGATCGGCCCAGCTCAGCAAGGACGGCAACACCTACCGGATCACCGGTGAGGGCGTCGGCGCCCCCGATCTCACCAACCCGCTGGCCGGTCCGGCGACGGTGAAGTTCGACATCACCTTCGCCTGCTCGACCACCGTCGGCGCCTGATCCCACCCGCGACCCGGTCGCACTCGTCTTCAGGAGACATCATGAAATCCACGATCCGTGCGGCCGCGGTCGCGTTCGGGGTACTCGCCGTCGGCTACTACCTGTTCTACGGCCTCACCTACACCCCCGACGAGTTCACCGGCGCCACGCTCGGCTGGGTCGGGCCGCAGATGGCCCTGCCGATCATGGCCGCGACCATCGTCCCGATCGCCTTCGCCTTCACCGGTGACGGCATTCTCGAGGCGTTCACCGGGCGCAACAGTTCGGAGTTCCGTGACGGCGCGGTCGGCATCGGCACGATCACTTCGTTCCGGCAGACGGGGGTGTCGGTGAACGACCAGCCGCAGGTCAGGATCGAATTCCGGGTCGAAGGCGCGGACGGCAAGGTCTTCGACTCGCACGCCAAGATGATCGTGCCGCTCACCGAACTCGCGCTCTTGCAGCCGGGCGTGGTGCTGCCGGTGCGCTACCTGCCGGACCGCACCGACAAGGTCGAGGTGGATCGTTCCGGCGACAACGGCGCCGCTCAGCGGGCGATGAACGAGTCGCTCATCCGCAAGGGCATCACCACCCGCGCCAAGCTCGACATCGCCGAGCGCGGGCTGGCGGCCCAGGCCGTGGTGCGCCGCCTCGACGTGCCCGGTCGTATTCGCGGCGGCTACACCGAGGTCGTGCTCGGGCTGGTGGTGACCCGCCCGGACGGCAGTACCTTCGAGACCAGGGCCGAGAAATTCCTCCCGCCGACGGCGGTCGGGCTGGTGCAGGTCGGCCGGATCGTGCAGGTCCACTACCTGCCCGGCAACGAACAGGAGGTGGTGATCGCGCTGCCGGTCAACGCGGGATGACCCAGTTTTGGTCGAGCGTTCATCTTCGCGTTCCCGGCGCCTCGCCTGGGCTGCTTACCGTGCCGGAGTCCGTACTACCCGGGAGTCACCGTGAGTCCGAAACCGCTCGCCCTGTTCGTCGCACACGACGGCCAGTCGGCACGCGCCGCCCTGACCTGTGAATACAAGTGTGGCAACGCCTGTTTCCACGAGCCGCCGAACACCTCCGACGGCGCCTACTTCGGTGACATCGTCAGCGGCCTCAACCGCCGCGGCCTGATCAAGGGCGGCGCGGCCGCGGTGCTGGCGATCGGCGCGGCGAGCGCGCTGGCCGCCTGCGGTGACGACACCTCCGGCACGGGCGACACCCCGGCGGGCGGCGGCGCTCCCGCCACCGGCACCGACTTCACCGCCGTCACCCCCAACAAGGACGACGCGCTGGTCATCCCCGAGGGCTACGAGCAGCAGGTGGTGCTGCGCTGGGGCGATCCGCTCTTCGCCGATGCCCCCGCGTTCGACTTCGACAACCAGACCGCGGCCGCGCAGCTGAAGCAGTTCGGCTACAACAACGACTTCGCGGCGCTGCTGCCCATCGAGGGCCAGGCCAACAGCTTCCTGCTGGTGGTCAACCACGAGTACACCACCGGCCCGATGATGTTCCGCGGCTACGACAAGGACAAGCCGACCGACGAGCAGATCGCCATCACCAAGGCCGCGCACGGCCTGACCGTGGTGGAGGTCAAGGGCGAGGCGGGCAGCGGCAAGCTGACCCCGGTGTTCGGCAAGTACAACCGCCGCATCACCGCCGACACCGAGTTCGTCCTCACCGGTCCGGCCGCGGGCAGCGAGTTCACCCGCACCGCAGCCGATTCCGTGGGCACCAAGGTGCTGGGCACCTTCGCCAACTGCGCCGGTGGCGTAACCCCTTGGGGCACCATCCTTTCCGGCGAGGAGAACTTCAACGGCTACTTCGCCAACGGCGACAAGGCCGACGACCCGAAGAGCCGACTGAAGCGCTACGGCCTCACCGAGGGCACCACCGCCAATCGCTGGGAGCGCGTGGACAAGCGCTTCGATCTGGCGCAGGAAGCCAACGAGCCCAACCGGTTCGGCTATGTCGTCGAGGTGAATCCGTGGGACGCCACCGCCACGCCGATCAAGCACTCGGCCATGGGCAGGCTCAAGCACGAGGGCGCCTCGATCTATGTCACCGCCGCCGGTGACGTCGTCTCCTACACCGGCGACGACGAGAAGTTCGACTACATGTACAAATTCGTGTCCAAGCGCAAGATCCAGCAGGGCACCGGCGCCGCCGCCATGCGCCACAACCTGACGATCCTGGATGCCGGGACCCTCTACGTCGCCAAGCTCACCGGCGACCACGCCGAGCAGATCGACGGCAGCGGCAAGGTGCCCTCCGATCAGGGCTTCACCGGCAAGGGGCAGTGGATTCCGCTGCTCGAGACCGGCGAGGACGGCCAGGCCAAGTCCCTCGTCGAGGGTTTCAGCGCCGCCGAGGTCGCGGTGTTCACCCGCCAGGCCGCCGACAAGGTGGGCGCCACCAAGATGGACCGCCCCGAGGACTTCGAGGCCAACCCGTTCACCGGCAAGGTCTATGTGGCGCTGACCAACAACGACAACCGGGCCAAGGAGGGCAAGCCGGGCGTCGACGAGGCCAACCCGCGCAAGCTCAACAAGAACGGCCAGGTCCTCGAGCTCACCGACAACCACACCGGCACCGATTTCACCTGGTCGCTGCTGCTGGTCTGCGGTGACCCCGCCGCCGCCGACACCTACTTCGCCGGGTTCGACAAGACGAAGGTCAGTCCCATCTCCTGCCCGGACAACCTGGCCTTCGACCCGCACGGCAACCTGTGGATCTCCACCGACGGCAATGCGCTCGAGACCAATGACGGCCTGTTCGCGGTGACCCTCGACGGCCCCCGCCGGGGCGAGACCAAGCAGTTCCTCACCGTGCCCAAGGGTGCCGAGACCTGCGGTCCGATCGTCACCGAACAGCGCGTCATCGTCTCGGTGCAGCACCCCGGCGAAGGCGACGACGCCACCCCCGACAACCCGCAATCGCACTGGCCCGACGGCGGCAGCTCCCAGCCCCGCCCAGCCGTCGCGGTCGTGTGGAGGAAGAACGGCGGCCGTATCGGCATCTAGCCGGCACCCGACCCGCTGACGACGCCGTCACTCGACTGGGCGAGTGACGGCTTCGTCGTACCCGGGCTAACTGCTGCCGAACAGGCCGGACATATTGGCGAAGCGGGCGAAATCGCCCTGGGCTCCGCTGTAGACATTGACGTCGGTGGCGCCGCCGATGCCGGGGACGCTGCCACGGTCGGTGGTCTGCCAGAAGGTCCAGGTGGACCAGCCGCCGGGGACCTCCGGGTGTTCGTTGCCGCTGTAGTCGGCGATCCAGAGGGGGTAGCGGGTGAAGGCGTTGGAGTCGGCCATCGCCGTCTTCCAGAAGTTCGGATAGGTGTAGATGATCGGGGTGCGGCCGGTCAGCGCCTGGAGCGCGTTGAGGTAGCGGTGCGTCCACTCGACCAGCGCGGCGGGGGAGAGCCCGCCGGACGCCTCCAGGTCCAGCACCGGCGGCAGATCCAGCGGGCCGTTCTGTCCGAGCACGGTCGCCGCGTACAGCGCGGCCTGCGGCTCGGGCGGCAACTCGGGCCGCGCGTAGTGATAGGTCCCGCGCGCCACCCCGGCCGTGCGCATCAGGATGCTGTCCGGCACGAAGTACGGATTCACATAGTGCAGCCCCTCGGTGGCCTTCACCATCGCGAACTGATGCCCCGCCGCCCGCACCGCGTGCCAGTCGATCAACCGCCCGTCCACGTGCTGCCACGACGACACGTCCGGCCCACTCGGCGCCGCCTGCGCCACCACCGGCACCACCGCACCCACCGCGACCACCGCCATCACGCAACCCCGCCGAACCGCGGCCTTCCAGCCCTTGGTGTCCATGAGGGACGACCGTAGGTGATCCCCGCCGCCATGACCAGCGTCTCGCCGGGGTGTCCGCGACCTGAATCACCGCAGGTCGGCCTACTCGCCCTGTGTCCGACGAACCGATCACGTCCGGTAGCTGTCGCGGCGGCGGTTCATATTGCGGAGTTGGTCGGTGGGGGGTCGTATGTTGGTGCCGACGGCGACGGATGGGAGTGGGGATGGTGGGTAAGAAGGTGGTGCGGTTCGAGCCTGCGGTGGGGGATCCGCGGGGGGCGCGGGCCGCTGTGGTGCCGGGGGATGATCCGGTCGATGACGCGACGGTGGTGGGGGTCGAGTATCGCGGGGCGGATTTCGCCGAGTCGAAGGTGTACGGGTTCGGGGCCGAGCGGTGTGTGTTCGACAGTGTGCGGTTTCCGAGTACCTTGCGGCAGGCAACCATCGCCGAGTCGGTGCTGCGGGTGTGCGATCTGGCCAATGTGCAGGCCGACGACTCCTCGATGTTCGAGACCGAGGTCGCGCACGGCAGGCTGACCGGGCTGTCCTGGACGGCGGGTGTGCTGCGTGATGTGCTGATCGACTCGTCGCGGGCGGATCTGTCCTCGTTCGCCGAATCCCGTTTGCGCACCGTCGTTTTCCGGGACTGCGATCTGCGCCAGGCCGATTTCCAGCGCACCGAGTTCCGCAATGTCCGCTTCGAGCGCTGCAATCTCACCGGCGCCCGCTTCGCCGACGCGCGCCCGCAGCAGAACCTGCGCTTCGAGGACTGCGACCTCACCGGCATCACCGGAGTCACCGCCTTGCGCGGGGCCACCATTCAGGGCGGTGACCTGGAAGCCCTCGCGGCGACCCTGGCCCGCGAGCTCGGCATCACCGTCGAGTGGCAGGACTGAGTCAGCCCAGCCAGTCGAGAACCGAAGCGGCGGTCCAGGATTGCTGCATGCTCCCAAGGGGAGCGCCGGTGAACGGCTCGTAGTACTCGGCGAAGCTGCCGTCGGAGGCCTGGCGCAGGCCCTCGGCGCGCAGCATGTAGGAGCGTTCGGCCCAGCCACGGCGGGCGAAGGCCCAGGAGAACAGCCAGCTCATCACCGGCCAGACCGGGCCGCGCCAGTACTCGCGGGGGCGGAAGTCCTTGGAGACAGGGGAAGTCGATGGCGGCAGGGCGTAGCGCAGGTCGGGGTGGCCGCAGAAGCGCGGGCCCTCGAAGGTGGTGAGCAGGGCGCGCTCGGCGGGGCGGGGCAGGCCGCCGGAGAGCAGCGGCGCGAACATGGCGAGGGTCTCGGTGCCGATCCAGCGCTGCAGCCGGACGTCGTAATCGCGTGCGGCGCCGGTACGTTCATCGGTGGTAGCCACTACACCGGTGCGGAAACGTCGCGCCCACTCGTGTAGTTCGCGTACGTCGGCGTGCGGCTGCTTGTACTCCTCGCCGATATCGGCGAGCACCTCGCAGGCCAGCGCGAAGATCGCCGAGACGAACACGTCCTCCACCGCGAAACTCATCACCGAGGTGAGCTGGAAGTCGTCGTAGTTCGCCCGGCGCATCTGCTCGACCAGCCACAGGTAGCGGTCGTATTCGCGATCGCTGGGGCGCTGGGTGGGATCGGAGATGATCGCGGTGTCGGCGCGCCGGTACGGCGGCAGGTCGGCGCCGGGAACCACGTGGGCGTAGGCGCGGTCCCAGCGCGGCGAGTTGTCCATTCCGGATTCCCAGCCGTGGTACAGCGTGATCCGGCCGTTCTCCTTGGGGTCGCGGGCGTGCGCGAGCCAGCGGTGCCAGCGCACCAGATCGGGCCAGCGGCGGTTCAGGAACTCCTCGGCGACGGCCCGGGTGGACCGTCCGTGCCTGCGGGAATGGTCGAGAATGCGCTGCACGGCGATGGCGTGCACGGGTGGCTGGGTGATGCCGGAGGTGTCGGGCCCGTCCGGCGCGTTGGCGGCCAGCCTGCGACACTCCCAGCGCGCGGGCCCGGGAAAGTAGCCGTCGACGCCGTTGGCGAAGACGATGTGCGGGATCATCCCGTTCTTCCACTGCGCCGAGAGCAGGGTGTCGAGCTCGACGACCGCGCGCTCCACGCTCAGCGGCGCGAGCCCCACCGCGACGAACGCCGCGTCCCAGCTCCACATGTGCGGGTAGAGGCGGGGCGCGGCGCTGGTCATGGTGCCCAGGTCGTTGCCGCGCAGGAGATAGGCGGCGCGGGCCGCGAGCTGCGTGGGGGTGAACCCGGGGTCGGTCATGTCTCTATTCTGCGGCCGACCAGGCGAAACGGCATCCCGGCACGGCTGTGACGGTCAGTACCCCACCGGCCGGTTGTCGTTCTGCGCGGCCGCGCCGACCGAACTGAGCATGGTGGTGATGCACAGGCCGACGAGCAGATTGATCACCGCCGTCGCGATCTTTGCGTCCAGGTCGGCGACCAGCGTGAACGGCAGGATCACCGCGACGGCCGTCACCAGCAGGCAGATCCAGGTGAAGAACGTCAGCGGGCTCGGCATGGCCAGCAGCAGCACCATCAGCAGGGCCGTCGCCAGCAGTGCGGCGCCCGCGGCGGCCATGGCGTAGGAGGTGGTGGACACCGTGCCGTACGCGCCCGCGCCCTCCGGCGACAGGATCGCGATACCGAGCACGCCGCGCACGAGCATGATCGCGACGACCACGAGCAGCGCGGCCACGACGGCGGTCCCGATCCCACCCGCCCACAGCTTGCCGATATTGACCGCCGGTTTGGGCGGCTGACCCTGGTTCTGCGGATACTGGGGATTCGCTGGATCGTAGTTGTACCGAGGATCGGTCATACCCCGACGGTACTAGCGACCGCCCCTGATCAGCGTCGAAACCACCGAGGTGTCACCGCCGAATACCCGGATCGCCGGATTTGCCGGAATCCCCCGCGCCGCCGTCACGGCGACCGGGCGGTTAGCGTGGGGGCCATGACGGTGACCAACACTCCCGCCGCGTCGGCCTTGATCACGGGTGCCAGCCGGGGCCTCGGTGCGGCGATCGCCCGCGAACTCGCGCCGACGCACGAACTGCTGCTGGGCGCCCGGTCGGCCGACGCGCTGAAACCCATCCTCACCGAACTCCCGAACGCGACCGGCTGGCCGGTGACCCTCACCGACTATCCGGCCGTGGCCGAGGCGGCGGCGCGCATCGAGCGGCTCGACGTCCTCGTCCACAATGCCGGGATCGCCGATCTCGGGACCGTCGCGGAGTCCTCGGTCGAGCAGTGGCGAAGCACGCTCGAGGTCAACCTGATCGCGGTGGCCGAGCTGACCCGGCTGCTGCTGCCCGCGCTGCGTGCCGCGAACGGCCATGTGGTGCTGATCAATTCGGGTGCGGGGATGCGGGCGCATCCGGGCTGGGGCTCCTACGCGGCGAGCAAGTTCGGCCTGCGCGCCTTCGCCGACGCACTGCGTCAGGAGGAGCCCGCGCTGCGCGTCACCTCGATCTTCCCCGGCCGGATCGACACCGATATGCAGCGCGCGATCGTGGCCGACGAGGGCCGCGAGTACCGCCCGGAGGAGTTCCTGCGCGCCGAGACCGTGGCCGGGGCGGTGCGCGTCGCCGTCGATACGCCGCGCGACGGTCATCCGACCGAAGTCGTGCTCCGCCCGGCATAATCGGGCGCACGAGGACGCCCGGTATCCCGGAGGGGGATTGCGCGTGGAACGACGTCGAATGCTGGCTCTGCTCGCCGCGGGTACCGCCGTGGCACTGACCGGGTGCGCGACCGCCGAGGGCGAGACGGTCGAATCCGGTTCCGGTGGCGAGATCCCCTTCGCGCCACCCGCCCCGGCCCCGGCGGTGCTCCCGCCGCCACCCGGTGGCCCCCGCTCGATCATCGGGCCGGGCACCATCACCGCGCTGCCGGGCCAGGGCACCAGCATGGCCCTCACCGTCGACGACGGCGCCAGTCCCGAGGTGGTCGGCGCGTATGCGCGGTGGGCGAAGGACACCGGCGCCCGCTTCACCTTCTTCGTCACCGGCTACTACGAATCCTGGACCGTCCATCGCGACGCCCTGCGCCCGCTGGTCGACTCCGGCCAGATCCAGCTCGCCAACCACACCTGGGACCACGCGGCACTCACCAAGCTGAGCGCGAGCGGGGTCGCCGACCAGCTCTCCCGCACGAAGACCTTCCTGCACAACACCTTCGGCGTCGACGGCACACCGTTCTACCGGCCACCGTTCGGCTATCACAACGCCACCGTCGATCGCGTGGCCGCCGACCTCGGCTACACCGTGCCCGCCATGTGGTACGGCTCGCTGTCGGATTCCGGCCTGATCACCGAGGAATACCTGATCGAGTGCGCCCGAAAGTATTTCGCGGCCCAGGCGATCGTCATCGGACACGCCAATTTCGCCCCGGTCACCCGGTGCTACGGACAACTCGTCGACATCATCCGCGAGCGCAATCTCTCGCTGGTCACCCTGAACGACGTGCTCGAGGTGCGGGCCTGAACGACGCGGCGCCCCGGACCGAAAAGGACC
>NZ_JBSGDP010000069.1:0-31965 GCF_053602435.1 Nocardia sp. NPDC004415 | reverse complement strand
CATCGAGAAGGACGCGGCGCTGGAGCGGCGCTTCCAGCAGGTGCTGGTAGGGGAGCCGTCGGTGGCCGACACCATCGGCATCCTGCGTGGCATCAAGGAGCGCTACGAGGTGCACCACGGCGTGCGGATCACCGATTCGGCGCTGGTGGCGGCCGCGACGCTCTCGGATCGCTACATCACCTCGCGCTTCCTGCCGGACAAGGCGATCGACCTGATCGACGAGTCGGCCTCGCGGCTGCGCATGGAGATCGACTCGCGGCCTGTGGAGATCGACGAGGTCGAGCGCGCGGTGCGCCGCCTCGAGATCGAGGAGGTCGCGCTGGAGAAGGAGACCGACGCCGGTTCCAAGCAGCGCTTGGAGAAGCTGCGCCAGGAACTGGCCGACGACCGGGAGAAGCTCGGTCAGCTCACCACCCGCTGGCAGAACGAGAAGAACGCCATCGACTCGGTGCGCGGGCTCAAGGAGCAGCTCGAGGCGCTGCGCGGGGAGTCGGAGCGGGCCGAACGCGACGGTGACCTGGGCAAGGCCGCCGAACTGCGCTACGGCCGGATCCCGGCGCTGGAGAAGGAGCTGGCCGCGGCCGAGCAGGCCAGCGGCGCGGCCGCCGACGGCGAGGTGATGCTCAACGAGGAGGTCACCCCGGACGACATCGCCGATGTGGTGTCGTCGTGGACCGGTGTGCCGGTGGGCCGGATGCTCGAGGGCGAGACCGCCAAGCTGCTGCGAATGGAGACCGAGGTCGCCGGACGGGTGGTCGGGCAGGAGGAAGCCGTGCGGGCGGTGTCGGACGCGGTGCGCCGCGCCCGTGCCGGGGTCGCCGATCCGGACCGGCCGACGGGCTCGTTCATGTTCGTCGGGCCGACCGGTGTGGGTAAGACCGAGCTGGCGAAATCGCTGGCCGACTTCCTCTTCGCCGACGAACGCGCCATGGTCCGCATCGACATGAGCGAGTACAGCGAGAAGCACTCGGTGGCTCGGCTGGTCGGCGCGCCGCCCGGCTATGTGGGCTACGACCAGGGCGGTCAGCTCACCGAGGCGGTGCGCAGGCGGCCGTATTCGGTGGTGCTGTTCGACGAGATCGAGAAGGCGCACCCGGACGTGTTCGACATCCTGCTGCAGGTGCTCGACGAGGGCAGGCTGACCGACAGCCAGGGCCGCACGGTCGACTTCCGCAACACGATCCTCATCCTCACCTCGAACCTCGGTGCGGGTGGCGACAAGGACGAGGTGATGGCGGCGGTGCGGCGCGCGTTCAAGCCGGAGTTCATCAACCGGCTCGACGACGTGGTGATGTTCCACGCGCTCGACGCTCAGCAGCTCGAGTCGATCGTCGACATCAACCTGCGTCAGCTGCAGAAGCGGCTCTCCCAGCGCAGGCTGACCCTCGACGTGAGTACCGAGGCCAAGCAGTGGCTGGCGGTGCGCGGCTACGACCCGGCCTACGGCGCGCGGCCGCTGCGCAGGCTGATCCAGCAGGCCATCGGCGACAGCCTGGCCAAGGAGTTGCTGGCAGGCGAGATCGCCGACGGTGACACGGTGCGGGTGAGTGTGGACGACGCCACCGACAAGCTGGTCGTCGGACGCGAGGTTGTCCACAGCTCGTGATTTATCCACAGCCCGGTGCGTGAGGACCTCCCAAACGCACCGGGCTGACCTACGCTGGAGCCCATGACGAACCCGAACGATCCGTGGGGGCAACACCCGGAGGATTCGCCGACCGAACGGTTGGGTTCGCCGGGTGTGGAATCGACCAAGCCGTACGGCTCGGGGTTCGACGAATGGGGGCAGCCGTCGAACCCGACCCAGGCCCTCCCGCCCCACGACGCGCAGTGGGGTGCCTACGAAAGTGGTTATCCCGCAGCGCAACCACCCCCGCAGCAGGCACCGCCACCCGGCTACGGACACGGTTATCAGGGTGGTCCGCCGCCGGGATATCCGCCGCAGCCGCAGGGCCCCGACCAGGGGCAACCGCCCAAGCGCAATACCGGACTGTGGATTCTGCTCGGCCTCGGTGTGCTGGCGCTGATCGCGGTCGGCGGGGTGCTGGCCGGGTTGATGCTCAGCGGCGGCGGTTCCGACGACGACACCCTCGCCACGGCCCCGACGAGCACCCAGCCGCTGGTGCCGCCGACCTTCGGTCAGCCGACCACACCGGTCACCCCGCCCGACACGCCCGGCCTCCCCGGATTACCCGGTTTGGGCGGTGGGGAGGACCTCGGTGCGACGATGGGCAGTATCACCGCCAACACCGGCACCGAGATCACCATGAGCACGCTGGGTGGTTCGACGGTGCGGGTGCTGATCGACGATGCGACCCAGGTGATCTCGCTGACCAGCACGAAGGCGAGCGAACTCCCGGTCGGCGACATGGTTATGGTGCAGGGCGACAAGAATCCAGACGGGTCGATCCACGCCGAGATCATCATCAGCACGGCGTTACCGAGCGGCCCCCGATGAGCGACCCGCGCGTCGAATCCCCGGTGCTGCCGGGCAATCACGGCGACGGCTGGATAGGCTAGGCGACGATGACGGCTATGTGGTTCGGGTTGGCGGCGATCGCACTCGTGGGTGCGGTCGTGCTGCTGTATTTCGATCGGGTCCAGCGACAGCGGACCGGGCACGCCAGGCAGGTCTGGGCGAAGTCCCAGGGCTATACCTATGTCTCGGTGGAGCCCGCGCTCGCCTCGACCTGGCGTCGCGGCGCGCTGGCCAAGCTCGGCTACCTCTCGGCGGTCGACGTGGTCTCCGGCATCCGCAAGGGCGAGAAGTTCGTGCTCTTCGACCTGGAGGACGCGGCCACCCTGGTGGCGGTGCGCAGGCAGATCGGCTCGGAGATCGACGTCGACATGCGGCTCAAGACCGCCGCCCCGCCCAAGGACCACGATCTGGAACTGCTCGGCGCCATCGGTGACCGGGTCGTGTTCGCCACCGACCCGGAGATCGCCCGGCACGCCGTCGACCAGCGCATGGTCGGCTTCATCGAATCGCTCACCGACACCTTGCAGATGTTGTGGAGCGAGGGCAACTGGACCCTGGGCATGCTCCCGGTCGGCAGCGGCGCCAAGGAGTGGGAGTCCGCGATCGACGCGGTGCTGCGCCTGTCCGGCCTGCTGCACGTGCTGCCGCCGGTGGCCGAACCCAGCGAGTACAACCGCCCGCGCTCCAATGCCGACGAGCCGCTGGGCGAGGGCTTCCGGCCCGAATACGACGACGACCTCGACGACGCCGAACCGCTCGACATCGAAGACCGCGGCCGTGCCCGATTCCCCGGCCCCGACGACGAGGACGAGCGCTACCGCCCGCAGCCCGCGCGCGCCGCCGCGAGCTTCGCCAACCGCGCCCCCGCCGCGACCGACGACGAGCATCCCTTCGAGCAGCGTCCGCAGGCCAATCGGGCACCCCGACCCGCCGACTACGACCCCGACCTCGACGACCCCGAGTTCGAGGATCAGCCCGCCCCCGGCCGCCGCCCGCTCGGCGAGCCGCCGCGGCGCCCCTCGCTGGCGGTGGTCCCCGAGCCGCGTCCGCGCGTCGAGCCCCCGCGTGCGCGGGCGGACTCCGACGACGACGAGTCGGAACCCGGCCGCCCCGGCGGCCCGTTCCACCCGGGTTTCCGGCCGTATCAGGGGCCGGTACCCAAGTGATCCCGGGCCGCGGCGAGGTGTCGTCACGGCCTTTCCGTCGACCCGAATCGACCAGCGATGACCGATAGTTCCGCGCGCCTGCCCGGCGCCTCCCGCCCCGTCGCCATGATCACCGGACCGACGTCCGGAATCGGCCAGGGTTTCGCCCACCGCCTCGCCGCCCTCGGCTACGACCTGGTGCTGGTCGCCAGGAACGAGACGCGCCTGCGCGAACTCGCCGACGAGCTGGCCCGCCGCTACGACACCGGCACCGAGGTGCTCGCCGCCGACCTCGCCGATGACGACGACCGCGCCCTGGTCGCCGACCGGGCGGCCAAGGGCATCCAGTTCCTGGTGAACAACGCCGGTTTCGCGCACTCGGGCGAATTCTGGACGCTCGAGCCCGGTGAGCTACAGGCCCAGCTCGACGTCAACGTGACCTCTGTCCTGCAGCTGACCAGGGCCGCGCTGCCCGCGATGGTCGCCGCCGCGTCCGGCTCGATCGTGAACGTGGCCAGCGTGGCCGGGCTGATCCCCGGACGGGGGTCGACCTACTCGGCCTCCAAGGCCTACGTCGTATCCTTTTCCGAAGGGTTGGCAGGCGGCCTGGTGGGTACCGGGGTGCGCGTGCAGGCGCTGTGCCCCGGATTCGTGCGCACCGAGTTCCACGAGCGCGCGGGCATCGAGATGGGTTCGGTGCCGAAGCGGATGTGGCTCGATGTCGATCAGGTGGTCGACGGATGCCTGCACGACCTGGACTCCGGCCGGGTGATCAGTGTGCCCGGCGTGCAGTACAAGGTGCTCACCACGGTGGCGGGGCTCGTCCCGCGGACCCTGATGACCCGGATGAATCGCGGACTGTTCAACGCACGCGGAAGGACCTAGGCATGAGAGGAACACAGCCATCATGATCGACCAGGCACGTCAGGCGCTCACCGAGGCCGATCGCGACCGACTGGCCGCGCTCGTGCGCGAGCTCGCGGTCGTGCACGGCAAGGTGACGCTGTCCTCGGGCAAGGAGGCCGACTACTACGTCGACCTGCGCCGCGCGACGCTGCACCACCAGGCGGCCCCGCTGATCGGCTCGCTGCTGCGCGAGCTCGTCGCCGACTGGGATTTCGACTCGGTCGGTGGGCTCACCATGGGCGCCGACCCGGTCGCGATGGCGGTGATGCACGCCCCCGGCCGCCCGATCGACGCGTTCGTGGTGCGCAAGGCCGCCAAGGCGCACGGGATGCAGCGTCAGATCGAGGGACCCGATGTCGTCGGCAAGCGGGTGCTGGTCGTCGAGGACACCACCACCACCGGCAACTCACCGCTGACCGCCGTGCGCGCGCTGCGTGACGCCGGGGCCATCGTGGTGGGCGTCGCGACCGTCGTCGACCGGGAAACCGGCGCCGACCAGGTGATCGCCGAGGAGGGCCTGGAATATCGGTCCATCCTCGGACTCGATGACCTTGCTCTGAGTTAGCCTGAACAGCGCCAAGCCCGGGCGACGATGTGGTCGCCCGGTAATTCTGAAGGACGTGTGAGTCACCTGTGGTGAGCATTGCAGTTAACAAAGGTCGCGACAACGTTGCGATGCTCGGGATCGGTGCCTACCGTCCGCAGCGCATCGTCAGCAATGCCGAGGTGTGCGAAACCCTCGACTCGACGCCGGAGTGGATCTACGAGCGCACCGGTATCCACAACCGGCGCTGGATCAGCGGTGACGAGACCATCCGCTCGATCGCCGCGGCCGCGGGCGAGCGCGCGCTGAACAACACCCCGATCGAGCGGGACAAGATCGGCGCGGTCATCCTGTGCACCTCGAGCTGGCTCAAGCTCACCCCGCACGGCGCGCCCTCGGTGGCCTCCGACCTGGGCCTCAACGGCGTCGCCGCCTTCGACCTCACCTCCGGCTGCGGCGGCTTCGGCTACGGTCTCGGCGTCGCCGCCGACCTGATCCGGGCCGGTTCGGCCGACTACGTGCTGGTGATCGGCGCGGAGACGATGACCGTCGGCCTGGACAAGTCCGACCGCGGCACCGCGATGATCTTCGGTGACGGCGCCGGCGCTGTGGTCGTCGGCCCGTCCGAGGAGAACGGCATCTCCCCGACGGTGTGGGGCAGCGACGGCGAGAACGCCGAGGCCATCGCCCAGAACATCGACTTCCTGGCGTTCCAGCACCGGGCCCAGCAGATGCAGGGCACCGATCCCGAGGTGGAGCCGGTCGGCCAGATGTCGCTGCGGATGGAAGGCCCGAAGGTCTTCCGCTGGGCCGCGGTCACCTTGCCGCGCGCGCTGTCGGCGGCGCTGGAGAACTCCGGGGTGGCCAAGGAAGACATCGAGGTCTTCATCCCGCACCAGGCCAACGCCCGGATCAACGAGCTCATGAAGAAGAACCTCGGCCTGGCCGAGGGCATCCCGATGGCCAACGACATCGAGAACACCGGCAACACCTCGGCGGCCTCGATCCCGCTGGCCATGGAGGAGATGCTGGTGACCGGCAAGGCCAAGGGCGGTCAGCTGGCGCTGCTGCTCGGCTTCGGCGCCGGGCTGAGCTACGCGGGCCAGGTCGTCACCCTGCCGCCCGCCCCGAAGGAACCGAGTTTCTGACGTGCGTGCGCTGCGGGCCGGTTATCTCGCGGCGGCGGCGGTCACCGTCTTCGGTGCCGTCACCGGCCGTGAACGGCTGCAATGGGTGGCCAAGCCGCTGCTGATGCCGCTGCTGGCGGCCGACGTGGTGACCAGCGAGGTCGAGCTCGATCCGGCCGAACGCCGGATTCTGCTCGGATCGCTGGCCGCGGCCACCGTCGGTGACGTGCTGCTCATCGATCCCGACGACGATCGCCGCCTGATCGCGGGCGCGTCCTCGTTCGCGGTGATGCAGACCGGGTACTCGACGCTGTGGTGGCGTCGCGGTGCCCGCCCGCGCCCCGATATCGCCGTCCCCCGGGTGCTCGCCTGGCTGGGTGCGGCGGGTTTGCTGCGCGCCAAGGCGCCGAACCTGATGTTGCCGTTGAGCGCCTACGGTGCCACCCTCGGCACCGCGGCCACCCTGGCCTCCGACCCGGCGCTGGCGCCGGAGTCGAAGAACATCGCGGGACTGAACATCCCGGACGCCGATCCGCGCAGCAGGCTCGGTGTGGGTGCGCTGTTGTTCACCGTCTCCGACGGGCTGATCGTGCTGCGGCGGCTCTTCGCGCGCAGCGAGCGCGGCCGCCGGGCGAGCGAGGGCGTCATCCTGGCGACCTACGCCGCCGCGCAGTACCTGCTCACGGACCCGGCCGCGCACGCGCGCCGAGGCGCAACCGTCACCTATCGCTAACCGCGGCGTGCCGTGGCCGCAACACCGGCCGCGCACGCTTCGAAGATGACCGGGAAAGCGCAGTTCGTCGAGGTGCACGGTTATCGCCGCGCGTTCCGGATGGCCGGGTCGGGGCCGCCGCTGCTGCTCATCCACGGCATCACCGACAGTTCCGGCACCTGGGACCCGGTGTTCGACGGGCTCGCCGAGCACTACACCGTGATCGCCCCCGACCTGCTCGGTCACGGCGAATCCGCCAAACCGCGCGCCGACTACGCGGTGGCCGCCTACGCCAACGGCATGCGCGACCTGCTCAGCGTGCTCGGCATCGAGCGGATCACGCTGGTGGGGCACTCGCTCGGGGGCGGGGTGGCCATGCAGTTCGCCTACCAGTTCCCGGAGAAGGTGGAGCGGATCGCGCTGGTCTGCCCGGCGGGCATGGGCGCCGGGGTGCACCCGGCGTTCCGGCTGGCGACCGTGGCCGGGGCGGGGCCCGCGCTCATGGCGATCACCAGCTGGCCGGTCCGCACCGCCGTATTGACCGCGATTCCGCTGGTCCGGGCGCTGGGCGGGCTCGGTCTGGGCCGCGACGCCGAATACGTGCTTCGCCTCTACGGCCGCCTCGCCGAGCCCGGCGCGCGCAATGCCTTCCTGCGCACCATCCGTGCCGCCGCCGACCGGCGCGGCCAGACCATCACCATGCTCGACCGCGGCTACCTGGCCGCGCACCTGCCCACCATGGTCGTCGGCGGCACCCGCGACACGGTCATCCCGTCCGGGCACGCCGAACGCGCGCACCGCGCCTTCCCCGGCAGCCGGATCGCGATCTTCCCCGGTGCCGGGCATTTCCCGCATCACGACGATCCCGAACGCTTCGTCACCCTCATCCACGACTTCATCGAGCACACCGAACCGGCGGTCTTCGACCCCGTGCGCTGGCAGCGCACCCTGCGCCGCGGCCGCCCGATCGTCGCCCTCCCGTCCCCGGGGACCGGTCCCGCGGTGACGTACCCGAACCCGGCGCCGGAAGTCCCGGCACCGGCCGCGGCGACCGCGCTCGACCACAGCCCGCAGCGCAGCGTGCCATAGGTGGGCCGCGGACTCGTCCGGGGTCCGGTCCTGGTCGCCCGGTGGTCCGGCCTAGCATTCTCGACGTGAGTGAGTCAGCGGACGTGCCCGATGCCGAGGCCGCCGGACCGACCGAATGGGGCGAGCACCCGCACGGACTCGGCCCGTGGGAGCAGGAGTACGGCACCCCGCCGCCCACCGACGAGCGCTACGACCCGGTGCTGCTGGCCGAGGGCGACCGGCGCAATGTGGTCGACGCCTACCGCTACTGGACCAGGGAGGCGATCGTCGCCGACATCGACGCGCGGCGGTTCCCGTTCCACGTCGCCATCGAGAACTTCGGCCACGACGCCAATATCGGCACGGTGGTCCGCACCGCCAATGCCTTCGCCGCCGCCGCGGTGCACATCGTCGGCAAACGGCGCTGGAACCGGCGCGGCGCGATGGTGACCGACCGCTACCAGCACCTCGTGCACCACAGCGACCTGGCCGAGCTGCGCGCCTACGCCGCCGCGCGGGATCTCACCGTCGTCGCGGTCGACAATGTGCCCGGCGCGGTCCCGCTGGAGACCGCCGAGCTGCCCGAGCGCTGCCTGCTGCTGTTCGGCCAGGAGGGCCCCGGTGTCAGCGATGACGCGAAAGACGCGGCGGCCCTGACGGTTTCGATCGCCCAGTTCGGTTCCACCCGCAGTATCAACGCCGGGGTCGCAGCCGGCATCGCCATGCACGCCTGGATTCGCCTGCACGCGGACCTGTCCACGGCCTGGTGAACCGGATGACGGCGAGCAGTGTGATCGAATCGGCCTCGGAACGGTAACGGAACGGGCGCGGAAACCGGGCGGCAGCTGGCACCATGGTCGCATGACCTCGCGCAGCGGCCGGCGCCCACAGCCCTCTGATCGCGCCGGATCCGTGCCGACCCCGGCGCTGTGGTCCGAGCGTGCCGACATGGCCGAGTCCGCGATCGTCTCGCGGCATCTGCGCACGCTGTGGGGTTGTCCCGGAACGGAATTGGGTGTCGTCGGCTGGCCGGCCACCCGCCGGGAGCGGGCCTTCGCGAGCTGGCACTACTGGTGGCAGGCGCATCTGCTCGATGTCGCCGTCGACGCCGCCAACCGCGTCCCCACCCCGGCCCGGCGCCGCCGCATCGGCGCGATCGCCCGCGCGCACCGACTACGCAACATCACCGGCTGGACCAACCGCTACTACGACGACATGGCCTGGCTGGCGATCGCGCTGGAACGCGCCGAACGCACCCAGGAACTCACCACCGCGCGTCGCGGTCTGGTCGCCCTCGAACAGCAGCTCTACGACGCGTGGGCACCCGAGCTCGGCGGCGGTATCCCGTGGCGGGTGCGCTCGGATTTCTTCAACGCGCCCGCCAACGGTCCGGCGGGTATCGCGCTGCTGCGCCTGGGCCGCGTGGAACGCGCCCAGCAGATGGCCGACTGGCTCGACGCCACCCTGCGTGATCCGGAATCCGGCCTGATCCTCGACGGCGTCCACCTGCCCGCGGGCGAGATCGAGCGGCCGGTGTTCAGTTACTGCCAGGGCGTGGTGCTCGGCCTGGAGACCGAGCTGGCCGTGCACACTGACGACGACCGGCACGTCGAGCGGGTCAACCGGCTGCTGGCCGCGGTCGAGGAGCGGATGACCACCCGGCTGGTGATCACCGGTGGTGGTGGCGGTGACGGTGGCCTGTTCAACGGCATCCTCGCCCGCTACCTGGCCGTCGTGGCGCTGATGCTGCCCGGTGAGGGCAAGCAGCAGCAGAGCGACCGGCGCACCGCCGCGGCCATCGTCAAGGCCTCGGCGACGGCGGCCTGGGCCAACCGGCTCGAGGTGGAGGGCGAGCCGCTGTTCGGCCACGACTGGAGCAAACCGGCCCGCTTACCCGGCGGCACGGCGGGCGCGGGCAAGTTCACCGCGGGCGGTTCGGTGACGGCCTCGACCGTCCCCGAACGCGACCTGTCGGTGCAGCTGTCGGGCTGGATGCTGATGGAAGCCGCCTACCAGGTGACCGCCGCGGGGCTGTGACTCAGCGCTCCGACTCGACCCGGTGCTGCGACTCGGCGGCCGGGCTCGGCGTGTGGTCGAGGTCGTACTCCTCGACCGGCTTGGCCATCTCCTGGCGGTAGTGGCGGATACCCAGGATGGTGCCGATCACCAGCCCGGCGATCAGCGTGCCGATCACGGCGGGCATCAGCCACGAGACCCGCTCAAGGAACTCGCCCGCGTAGTAGCCGATGAGCAGCAGCACCGGCGCCCAGATGATCGCGCCGAGGGTGCTGGCGATGGTGTAGCGGCGGTGGTCCATCCCGGCCGCGCCCGCCACCATCGGGCACAGCGTGCGCACCCACGGAATCCAGCGCGCCACCAGCACCGCGAAGAACCCGTGCCGTTCCAGCAGCCCGGTGACCTTGGCCAGGTTCTCGGTATTGATATAGCGGCCGTTCTTGCGCGCGACCAGCCGGTGCCCGGTGCGCTGCCCGACCACATAGCCCACCTGATTGCCCGCGATCGCCGCCAGCATGGTGCCCACCGACAGCATCCAGACCTGTGACTCGCCGTTGGCGTGCGAGGCGAGCACGATGCCCGCGGTGATCAGCATCGAGTCACCGGGCAGGAACAGCCCGATGATGAACGCGCACTCGAGAAAGACGAAGACCAGCACCACCGTGCAGACCACGGCGGGGCCCGCCGAGATCAGCGGATCGAAGGTGCCCAGAGCGTGTGTCGACGGTCCTGCGGTCACTGCGATCAGTGCGTCTCGTTCGCCGAAGCGGCCAGCTCGCCGGCCTGCACGGGCTCGGCGGGCGCGTTGCGCCGCTCGAGCACCTTCTTACCGACGGTGATGATGGCGGGCAGGATCGAGACGAACACGATCAGCAGGAAGATCGCCTCGATGTGGTCGCGGATGAAGCCGACATTGCCGAGGAAGTAGCCCAGCACCGTCACACCGCCGCCCCACAGCACCGCGCCGACGATGTCGAAGGCCACATATTTGCGGTAGTCCATCTTCGACACACCCGCCAGCACCGGCATGAACGTGCGCACGATCGGCACGAACCGGGCCAGGATGATCGTCTTCGGGCCGTGCTTTTCGAAGAACTCGTGGGTCTCGGTGATGTATTGCTTCTTGAAGAAGCGGCTGTCCTCCTTGCGGAAGATGGCCGGACCGATCTTGCGCCCGATCCAATACGCGCACTGATCACCGAGGAACGCGGTGACGATCACGGCGGGCACCAGCACCCAGACCGACATCGGCGCGTTCTCCTGCGCGGCCAGCATGCCGCCGGTGAACAGCAGCGAGTCACCGGGCAGCAACGGGAACAGCAGGCCCGTCTCGATGAAGACGATGGCCAGGATGGCGGGTAGGACCGCGTTCTTGAGCCAGGTCTCCTGGAGCAGATACATCGGGTCCAGCAACTGGGTCAACGCGAGGTTGTTCGTCACTGCATCGGATACCGCCAGCAAAGTCACGGCCCCCACAGTACCGGGCGAATCTGTGACGTGAGCACCGGTGAACCCGTCCTTGCCTTCCTAATTTAGGGTGTGGCCTGACAGAATTGGTTTTTCGCTCCCGACACACGGAGGTCACTGCTGTGCCTATCGCGACTCCGGAGGTCTACGCCGAGATGCTCGGCCGGGCCAAGGCGCACTCGTTCGCATTCCCGGCCATCAACTGCACTTCGTCGGAGACGATCAACGCCGCCATCAAGGGCTTCGCGGACGCGGGCAGCGACGGCATCATCCAGTTCTCGACCGGCGGTGCCGAGTTCGGCTCCGGCCTGGGTGTGAAGGACATGGTCACCGGCGCGGTCGCGCTGGCCGAGTTCGCGCACGTGGTCGCCGCCAAGTACGACGTGACCATCGCACTGCACACCGACCACTGCCCCAAGGACAAGCTCGACACCTACGTGCGCCCGCTGCTCGCGATCTCCCAGGAGCGCGTGAACAACGGACTGAACCCGCTGTTCCAGTCGCACATGTGGGACGGCTCGGCCATCCCGATCGACGAGAACCTCGAGATCGCCAAGGAGCTGCTGAAGCTGTCGAAGGCCGCCAACATCATCCTCGAGGTCGAGATCGGCGTCGTCGGCGGCGAGGAGGACGGCGTCGAGGCCGAGATCAACGACAAGCTCTACACCTCGCCCGAGGACTTCGAGAAGACCATCGACGCGCTCGGCGCGGGCGAGAACGGCAAGTACCTGCTGGCCGCCACCTTCGGCAATGTGCACGGCGTGTACAAGCCGGGCAACGTGGTGCTCAAGCCCGAGGTGCTGGCCGAGGGCCAGCGTGTGGCCGCCGCCAAGCTGGGCCTGGACGCCGACGCGCAGCCCTTCGACTTCGTCTTCCACGGCGGCTCCGGCTCGCTGAAGTCCGAGATCGAGGACTCGCTGCGCTACGGCGTGGTGAAGATGAACGTCGACACCGACACCCAGTACGCCTTCACCCGTCCGGTCGCCGGTCACATGTTCGCCAACTACGACGGTGTGCTGAAGATCGACGGTGAGGTCGGCAACAAGAAGGTCTACGACCCGCGCAGCTACCTGAAGAAGGCCGAGACCTCGATGGCCGAGCGTGTGCTCGAGGCCTGCAACGACCTGAAGTCGGCCGGACGTTCCGTCAGCGGTTCCTGACCGGCCTCTCGATCTATACAAACGGGGCCCGAGCTCATGAGTCTTGATGTCCGTGTGCTCGGGCCCGTACGACTGCTCGTCGGCGGTGAGCCGGTGGCGGTCGGCGGGCCCAAGCCGCGCGCTCTGCTTGCCGCGCTCACCGTCAACCGGCGGCGCGCGGTGTCCTCGGCTGTGCTGGCCGAGATGGTGTGGAACGAGGATCCGCCGGACTCCTACGCCGCGAGCCTGCAGGTTTTCGTCTCCAATATCCGCAAGGCGCTGCGCATCGCGGGGATCGATTCGGCACAGGTGCTGCGCACCGAAGGCGCGGGCTACCGGCTCGAGATCCCCGATACCGCCTGCGATCTCGGCCGCTTCGAGACCGCGCGCGAGGCGGGCTCGCGCTGCTTCGAGCTCGGTGATCATCCCGGCGCGTCCAATCTGTTCGGTGCCGCGCTGCGCGAATGGTCGGGCCGCGCGCTCGCCGACCTGGCCGGGCTGCAGTTCGCCGACGGTTTCGCCACCGCCATGAACGAGGAGCGCCTGCTCGCGGCCTCGGCCCGGGTGGACGCCGAGATCGCCTGCGGGCGTTCGTCATCGGTGATCGGTGAGCTGGTCTCGATGACCAACGAGCATCCGCTGCGCGAGCCGCTGTGGGGTCAGCTGATCACCGCGCTGTACCTGTCGGGCAGGCAGGCCGACGCGTTGGAGGCGTGCCGGCGGGTGCGCGGGGTGCTGGCCGAGGAACTCGGGATCGACCCCGGTGCGGCGCTGATCGAACTGGAACAGCGGGTGCTGCGCCAGGAACCGCTGAATGTGTTGACGGCCAAGCGATCCGACCAGGTCGCGGCGGCGATGACCGAGACCGTCACCGAGGTGCCGCGCTCGATCCGCAACGGGAACCTGCGTTTCGCCGACGGCCGCACCATCCCGATTCCGCACGGCGGCATCAGGATCGGGCGCATGACCGACAACGAACTGGTCCTCGACGACCCCAAGGCCAGCCGCTACCACGCGCACATCATGCCCAGCCGCGCCGGACTGCTGATCAAGGACCTGCACTCGGCCAACGGCGTCTACGTGAACGAAGTGCCCATCGACAGCGGGGCACTGCTGGCCGACGGGGACGTCATCCGGATCGGGGCCACGCTACTGACCTTCCTCGCGGTGGCCTGACCCGGCCACCGCGAGAAAGGCTCAGGTCAAACGGATGTCGGCGGCGGCGCGGCCGAACAGCTTGCGGCCGTCCGACATTCCGCTCAGCAGCACGGTGGCGGCGCGCCGCTCCGGATCGATCGACTTGATCTTGCCGGAGAACTCGATGACGCCCGCCTCGGTCGGCGGCACCGGCACGAAGCCGGAGAACCGCACGCTGAGCTTCTCGATGGCGGTGGGGTCGCCGAGCCAGTCGGTGAGGTACTGCGCGGCCAGGCCCATGGTGAGCAGGCCGTGCGCGACCACGGTCGGCAGCCCGGCCAGTTCGGCGGCGCGGTCGCTGAAGTGGATGGGGTTGGGGTCGCCGGAGACACCGGCGTAGTTGGCCAGGTCGCCGCGGGTCACCCGCGCGGTGGCGGTGGGCAGGTCGGCGCCCTTGACCAGGGAATCGAACTCGGGGGTGGTGTTCACCGGCGCGGTCTCGCGGACACCGCCGGGGCGGACAGGACCGGTGTGGCGGAACAGCACGTCGGCGGTGTCGACACCGGCGATCACCGCGGGGCGCGGGTGCATGCTGATGTTCTCGACGGCCTCGACGATATTCGGGTCCACCTCGACGCCCTTGCGGGCCACGATGGTGGTGGTGCCCTGCACGGTGATCTGGTCGTGCTGGTTGACCAGCTTGAACCCGACCACGATGAAGTCGTTGTCACCGAACTGGCGGATCGAGTCGATATCGATCTCGGTGCTGATCTGATCGCCGGCCAGGATAGGACGGAAGATCTCGAAGACCTGGTCGGTCTGCAGCACGCGGGAGATGTCGTACTCGGTCAGCACGCTGTCGAGCAGGGCGCGCGTGGCGCTCATGCCGATCACCGACGCGAAGGTCGGCGGCGCGATCACGCCGTCGTAGCCGAGCTTGCGCGCGTCCACTTCGTGCTGATGGGCGGGATGCAGATTCTGCACGGCCCTGGCGAATTCCCGGATCTTCTCGCGACCGACCTCATAGTGATCACGGAAGCCGAAACGCTGGCCGACCAGCGTCGTATCCGGGACCACAGCTTCGATGTCCGGCTGCGACACTGTCTGTTCCCTGCTCATGATCCGGAAAATGTTACCGGGGCGTACAGCAGGAAGACCAGTTATGTGTGACCCGTCATAGCGGGCAGCACGCCCACCACGACGGGTTCAGCACCAGGTCACGGGGTTCCCGCGGGGTCGCAGACCTTCCACTCGCCGTCCGTGCGCTCCAGATCGAAGGTTCGCGCCGTCTGCTTCGACGGGTCACCCTCGGTGGAGACGGTGGCCTCGGCCAGCGCGGTGTCACCGGTGATCCGGACCGCGTTCACGCTGGATACGACCGGAATCGAGCCGTGCTCGGCGGAGAGCTTGTGCACGGTGTCGAACTGCTGGGCGGTGATGCCCTGGTAGAAATCGTGCAGTTCGCCGCAGGTGCTGGCCCGCAGATCATCGAGGTTGCCGCTGCGCAGCGCGTCGGTGTAATCACCGATAGCCGCCTTGACCTGACCCTCCGGCGAATTGTCTCCGCCGGTCATCAGCGCGATCACCGTGCCGAGCAGCGCGATCACCACCACGGCCGCGCCACCGACCGCCAGCCACCACTTCTTCGACCGCTCCGGAGCCGCCGTCTCGGCAGCCCCGTCCGTACCCACCCGCTGCGGCGGCGCCACCTGCCGCTGCCCCGCCAACTGCTCGGCGGGCCGGGTCGGCTGGATATCGGCAGGCGAAGGCGCCGACGCGGCAGCAGGCCGCTGCCCCGGCCCCTTGGGCGGCGAAGGCTGAGTCTCCTCGACCCCACCCTGCGGCCCCTTCTGCAAGTTCTGCGGTCCCTGACCCTGCGGTCCCTGACCCTGCGGTCCCTGACCCTGCGGCCCGGGGCGCTGCGGGCCCAGCCCCTGCTGGAACTGCTGAGCAGGAACCACCGGCCGCTGCCCTTGGTCCCCAGCACCAGGTCCACCGGGCCGCCCGGGTCCGCCCTGCTGTCCGGGCCCGCCCTGCTGGCCGGGTCCACCCGGCCCGCCGCGTCCTTGCTGCCCGGGCCCGCCGGGTCCCTGCTGGCCCGCGCCGCCCGGACCCTGCTGACCTGCGCCGCCTGGCCCCTGCTGGCCTGCGCCGCCCGAACCCTGCTGACCCGCTCCGCCTGGCCCCTGCTGGCCCGACCCGCCGGGGCCCGACTGGCCTGGACCTTGCTTGCTGAGCCCGCCGGCCGCCGCAGCGCCGAGAGCACCGGCGATCTGCTGACTCTGTCCACCGGGTCCATTACGCCCCGCATCGCCGGATCGGCCCGGCCCTGCCTGCCCGGGCCCGCCGGACCCTTGCTGGCCGGGCGCCCCCGGCCCCTTCTGAAGCCCACCGGGACCCGGTTGACCGGGCCGTCCGGGACCTTGCGGACCGCCCTTGCCCTGCTGCCCGGGGCCGCCCGGCCCCTGCGGACCGGCGCCGCCCTGACCGGGTCCCCCGCCGGGACCGGCTCCTTGCCGGGGCTGTCCGCCCGGACCTTGCTGACCCGTTCCGCCGGGCCCCTGCGGACCGACACCACCGGGCCGTTGCCGACCCGGGCCCCTGGGGCCTTGCTGCCCGGCACCCGCCGGGCCTTGCTGCCCGGCACCTGTCGCACCTTGCTGCCCGGTACCGCCTGGGCCTTGCTGACCCGGGCCGCCGGGTCCCTGCGGTCCGGGGCCTGCCGGTCCCTGCTGCCCGGGCCCGCCCGGCCCCTGCTGACCGGCCTGACGCGGCCCACCCGGACCACGCGGCGTGGACGGCGGGGGAGTCATCGCCGGTCGCCCACCCGCGGGGGGCACCACACGATCCGTCCCCTTCGGACGCTGAATAGGCATAGCGGTAGTCGGCGCCTCCGCCGGATTCACCACCCGCATCGCCACGGTCTGATCCTCCGATGCCGCGCCCGCACCAGGGGCCGCGCCCGCACCAGTGGTCGCGCCCGCACCAGGGGTCGCGCCCGCACCAGGGGTCGCGCCCGCACCAGCGGCCGCGCCTGCACCGGTAGCGGTGCCCGCACCAGCGCCCGCGCCCGGACCATTCGTGGCCGTGGTGAACTTGTGTGTGGCGTCATCCGTACCACCCGCGCCGGATGAATCAGCCCCGCCTGCACCGTCTTCCGATGCCGCGCCCGCGCCCGCACCGATGGCCGCGCCTGCACCAGCGGTGCCCGCTCCAGCGCCCACACTCGCACCTGCGCCGGCAGTAGAACCCGCGCCAGCCCCTTCACCGGGCACAGCGTCAGCGGCACCCGGGCTCGAACCAGGGGCCGCGCCGGTGCCTGTTCCGGCCTCCGTGCCTGCTGCGGCACCGGCGGTCGCGTCCGCACCAGCGCCAGCGCCCGCACCAGCGCCCGCGCCCGCACCAGCGCCGGAAGCGGTGCCCGCGCCGGCACCCGCACTCGCACCTGCGCGGGCGGCCGAACCTGCTCCAGCCCCTTCACTGGGCACAGCGCCAGCGGCACCCGGGCGCGAACCGGCGGCCGCGCCGGTGCCTGTTCCGGCCTCGATGCCTGCTGCGGCACCGGCGGCCGCGTCAGTGCCCGCGGCTGCACCGAGACCTGCGGCCGCTCCGGTGCCGGCCGCGCGTGTTGTGAACTTGTGTGTGGCGTCGTCAGCTCCTGCGGGGCCGTGCGAATCCGCCTCGTCTGCACCGGCTTTCGTTGTGCTGGCAGCGGTCGCCGGTGAGTCGTCTTCCGCTGCAACAGGCTTCGCGTCCTGAACGCGCGGTGGCACCTTCGGCGCTCCGGCCGACGGTTCCGGGCTGCGGGTGGCCTGCTGACCACCCGGGCTGTCTGCCGGGGTGGCAGCAGTCTCGGAGTCGGCAGTCTCGGGGCTCGCGCCATCGGTGGCAGGCTTCTCGTCCACCTCGTCGGCGGTCGGCCGGTCGGCCTGGTCCATCTCCGCCGTCGAGATGTCCTCGGGGGCCGGTGAACCCTGTCCGCGAACAGTTTTCACGGTCTGATCGTCGACGGACGCAGCCTTGCCCGGGATCGACATCGAGGTGGTCGGCGCATCCGGGCCTGCGGGGTCGACACCCTGGGGAGGGCCTGCGGGTTCGGGGCGGTCGGCGCCGGGCAGGCCCTGCGACAGTCCCGCCAGCGGCGAATCAGTCGGCTGCGAGCCCGCGTCGGCCTGGTCACCCACCTCCGCGGCGGGCCCGCGCTTGGCAGGAGGTCCACCGGCATTGCCGGGCCGGAAACCGGGTGCGCCCCCGGGCAGCGAATCCCGCCGGATGACAACCGTCTCCGCGGTCGGGGGCGGCGTGGTCGGGCGGCCGCCGGGTTCGGTGACCGCTTCGGGGGTCGACTTCGGTGCGCCGGGGGCGCTCGACGAATCGCCGCCCTCGGCGGGGCGCTTCCCGGGCGTGCCGGGACTGTCGGCATCGGCTGCCGGGTTGTTCTCGTCGGTCGGGTCGGACACCTCTGTACCCCTCGCTCAGGCTCGAACGTTGCACTCGCCGATCAGCCTAATAGGCCGCGCGCGCGAGACGCCGCCGATCGCCGCGCGGCGGGCCGGGCGACGCGGGACGGGGCCGCGGTGCACAATGAGTCCATGTCCTCCTTCGGTGACCTGCTCGGACCCCAGCCAGTGCTCCTTCCTGAACTGATCGACGCCGAGGACGCCATCGCGGCCGGTACCGACCCGGTGAAGGTCGCCGCCGATCATCCGGCCGCCTCGATCGCCTGGGCCCAGCTCGCCGAGGCCGCGCTGGAGCGTTCCGGCGGCGAGGTCGACCACGACACCATCTCCGCCTACGCCTTCGCCCGCACCGGCTACCACCGCGGCCTCGACCTGTTGCGCCGCAACGGCTGGAAGGGTTTCGGCCCGGTGCCGTGGAGCCACGAGCCCAACCAGGGCTTCCTGCGCAGCGTCGGCGCGCTGGCCAGGGCCGCCAAGACGATCGGCGAGTCCGAGGAGTACGCGCGCTGCCTCGACCTGCTCGAGGACTGCGACCCGCACGCCGCGGCCGAGCTCGGCCTGGACTAGCCGCTCCCGCGGATGCGTCCTCGGGTACACGACCCCAAGGCCGTCGTCGCCGCGGCGACGCCGATGGTCACCGCGGCCAAGACCAGCACGGTCGACCGGCTGCGGGCCTCGAGCGTGCGCCTGCGGCTGTCCGCGATCCCGATCATCCAGTGCGCGCTCGGCGCGGCACTGGCCTGGTTCGTCGCGCACAATCTCGTCGGCCACTCGCAGCCGTTCTTCGCGCCGACCGCGGCCGTGGTGTCGATCGGTGTCTCCTTCGGCGCGCGCATCCGTCGCTCGGCGGAGCTGGTGGTGGGTGTCGCGGTCGGGATCGGCATCGGTGACCTGTTCATCGCCCAGGTCGGTACCGGGGTCTGGCAGGTCGCACTGGTGGTCGGCGGGGCCATGGCGGTGGCTGTATTCCTCGACAGCGGCGCGATTCTCACGATCCAGGCGGCGGGCTCGGCGGTGCTGATCGCCACGCTCGACCAGTCCGACGCCACCGGCCCCGACCGGATGATCGACGCCCTGATCGGCGGTCTGGTCGGCGTGCTGATGGTGGCCGCCATCCCGCTGCACCCGGTGCGCCGCGCCCGCGAGCACGCCGCCGACGTGCTGTCGGTGATGAGCAAATCGCTGATCACCTGCGCCGACGGCCTGCTGGAACAGAATTCCGACAAGGTGCACGAGTCGCTCAGCGCGGTGCGCGCCACCCAGAAGCAGATCGACGCGCTGCGCTCGGCGCTGGAGGGCGGCCGCGAGATCAGCCGCATCTCCCCGCTGTACTGGAACTCCCGCAAACGCCTGGAACGCATCCATTCCGCCGCCGACCCGCTCGACAACGCCATCCGCAACACCCGCGTGCTGCTGCGCCGCTCGCTGACCCTGGTCCGCGACGACGAGGTGCTCGACCCGCGCCTGATCGACCTGGTCGACCAGCTCGGCAACGCCGCCGATGTGGTGCGCCGGATGATGCTGGCCGACCCGGGCGAGCAACCCGATCAGGCCGAGGCCACCCGTGGCCTGCGCAGTGTCGCCAAGAACGCCCGCCCGGAACTGGTCGCCGGGGCCGGGCTCTCGGCGCACGTGGTGTTCGCGCAGATCCGCTCGATCGTGGTGGATCTGATGGTGGTGTGCGGGATGCAGCGGATCTCGGCGATCGCGCTGCTGCCGCCGACCGTGCCGAATCCGTATGTGACGCCGGAGGAGTGAGCGCTCAGTCGCCGACGGGGGAGACCCGCGGCCTGCTCGGCGTCAGCGAGAAGCGTTTGCGGTCGAAATCCCAGACGCGATAGATCGGCCACTGCGAGGTGTGCATGATCCAGGCGCCGGTGATCACCGCCCGGTGGAACGGCACCACCGCGTAGCCTTGATTGGCGATGGTCTGCAGGCCGCGCAGCTGGTATTTCCACCACACGTGCGGCGGAGTCTGCCTGCGGCGGGCCGAGATCTGCGCGCGCAGCCGGGGCAGCTGGTCGATGCGCAGCTTCGCCTTGGTCAGGCACAGCGCCAGATCGAGGTCTTCGTGCAGGTCGCGGCGGGTGGTGGTGCCCTGCTGCACCTGCTCCCAGGCGCTGCGCCGGATCGCCATATTGGCGCCGTGCACATTGCCCACCGGCTGATGGCGGATCATGCCCAACCGGTGCTGGGCGTCGATCGCGCCCGCGAGGAAGAAGCCGATCGGCGAATCGTGATAGGTGCTGATCCCGGTGACGGCCATGGTGTCCGGATGCGCGTCCAGATGCGCGCGCACCGTGGCGCCCCAGTCGGGGGAGACCAGGGTGTCGGCGTCGATGCGGCCCAGGTAGTCGCCGTCGGCCTGCTCGAATCCGGTGTTGCGGGCGTGCGCGACACCGGGATTGCGCTCGTCGACCAGCTCGATCTTCGGATGCCTGCCCGCCAGCGTGCGCACGATCTCGCGGGTGCCGTCGGTGGAACCGTTGTCGACCACGACGATCTGATCGATCGCGTCCTGCCCGACCAGCCGCTCCAGACAGGCCGCGATGCAGGACGCTTCGTCGAGCGTGGGGATGACGACCGACAGGACAGCGGTGGAGCTCATGGCGTTTCCGTTCAACTCCAGAATCGGGTGAGGTAGCTCCCGTTGGAAGCCCACCAGTCAGGTACCCCGGAAATCTCGAACAATGCGTACACCGCGTCGAAGAACACACGGCTCAACGGGGTGAAGAAGATGAACGCGAACAGGATCAGCATGCCGAAGGGCTTGATCTGCTCGAGCGAGCGCCGGGTCTGGTAGCTCAGCGACGGTTCGATGATGCCGTAGCCGTCGAGTCCCGGCACCGGCAGGATGTTCAGCAGGAACGCCGTGATCTGCAGGAACGCCAGGAAACTGAGCCCGTACCAGAACGCCTCGTGCTCCACCGGCGAGCCGAACGCGCGGATCACCAGCAGCAGCACGACCGCGCACAGCGCGTTGGAGAACGGCCCGACCGCGCTCACCAGCCGCTGCACGGACGCCTTGAAATTGTGGGTGTCGACATACACCGCGCCACCGGGCAGGCCGATGCCGCCGAGCGCGATGAACACCAGCGGCAACCCGATCGAGAGCACCGGATGGCTGTACTTGAGCGGGTTCAGGGTGAGATAGCCGCGCACCTCCACCTGGTGATCGCCCGCGCGCCAGGCCACATACGCGTGCGCGAACTCGTGCAGGCACAGGCTGATGATCCAGCCGAACACCACCAGCACGAACACGCCGACCTTGGCGCGCACCGACTCGACGTCGGCGTCCCAGGCCAGCGCGCCGCCGAGCACGGTGATCAGCACGATGAGCAGGAAGACCGGGCTCGGGCGCACGGCATTGTGGCCGGACCGCCGCGGCGTGAAGGAATACGTCATCTCACCAGTAACCAGGGTTGTTCGTAGCGATAGAAGGTGGAGCGGGGGACCTTGCGCTCGGTGGTCACACCGTCGCGGGTGACGATCGCGCCCGGCGTCCCGAGCTGCGCGGCCCGGCCCGACACCCAGGTGCGTTTGCGCATCCCCTTGCGCACCCGTGCGCGCACGCCGGGCATGGTCATCGTCGGCGAGATCAGCATCGTGGTGACGATGCCGGTGAACAGCAGCGTGTCGTCGACGTAGGCCTCACCCTCGAGCTTGGCGCCGTCGAGGCCGGTGATGCTCGCGCGCCCGACCAGCACGGTGCCGGTGTCGTCGCGGATCAGCGGGGTCTCGATCGCGCGGCCCTCGATGGCGATCTTGGCGGCGGCGTTGCCGGTGGCGGTCTGGTAGACCCGCGAGGCGTAGGTGGTCTCGACCGGCACGTAGCCGACCTCGACGTGCAGCCGCTCGGTGCGCATCAGATGGGTCAGCACCGCGGCCAGCGCGGCGTCGGCGCCGAGCACGATCAGCCGGGGCAGGCTGTCGGCGGCCAGCACGGGCAGCAGTTCGTCGATCACGGCGGTCTCGGGGACGGGACCGGTCTGCGTGGTGGGTAGTGAGGCGAGGGCGATGGGGACCGGGATGTCTCCGCATCGGAGAACGTGGGTACTCAAACCGCGGTACACCCTCCTCGATCGGGCCGACACTGTGTCGCCCACAAACACGTGGCAAAACCCCCTGCCGACAGGTAACCGTAACCGATGGCTAGACTGTGTCTCCGGCCACCGCCTCAGAACGGCAGGTAGCTGCAGTGCTGATGTGCGCTGCCGTCGATCCGTAGGAGACTCCTGATGCCGGCAATCGTCCTCATCGGCGCCCAGTGGGGCGACGAGGGCAAGGGCAAAGCTACCGACCTGCTCGGTGAGCGGTTGCAGTGGGTGGTCCGATACCAGGGCGGCAACAATGCCGGCCATACGGTGGTGCTTCCCAACGGCGACAAGTTCGCCCTGCACCTCATCCCGTCCGGCATCCTCACCCCGGGTGTGAAGAACATCATCGGCAACGGTGTGGTGGTCGACCCGGGTGTGCTGCTCGACGAGCTGGCCGGTCTGGAAGAGCGCGGCGTGGACACCTCCGGCCTGCTGCTCTCCGCCGACGCGCACCTGATCATGCCGTACCACGTGGCCATCGACAAGGTCGCCGAACGCTTCCTCGGCAGCCGCAAGATCGGCACCACCGGCCGTGGCATCGGCCCCTGCTACCAGGACAAAGTCGCCCGCGTCGGCGTCCGCGTCGCCGATGTGCTGGACGAGAAGATCCTCACCCAGAAGGTCGAGGCCGCCCTGGAGTTCAAGAACCAGGTGCTGGTGAAGATCTACAACCGCCGTGCGCTGGACCCGCAGCAGGTGGTCGACGAGGTGCTCGGCCAGGCCGAGTCGTTCAAGCACCGCATCGCCGACACCCGCCTCGCGCTCAACCTGGCGCTCGAGCGCGGCGAGACCATCCTGCTCGAGGGCTCGCAGGGCACCCTGCTCGACGTCGACCACGGCACCTACCCGTTCGTGACGTCCTCGAACCCGACCTCCGGCGGCGCCGCGGTGGGTTCGGGCATCGGCCCGAACAAGATCGACACGGTGCTCGGCATCCTCAAGTGCTACACGACCCGCGTCGGCTCCGGCCCGTTCCCGACCGAGCTGTTCGACAACTTCGGCGAGTTCCTGGCCAAGCAGGGCGGCGAGGTGGGCGTCACCACCGGCCGCGCCCGCCGCTGCGGCTGGTTCGACGCGGTGATCAGCCGCTACGCCACCCGCGTCAACGGCATCACCGACTACTTCCTCACCAAGCTGGATGTGCTGTCGGGCCTGGACACGGTGCCGATCTGCGTGGCCTACGAGATCGACGGCAAGCGCGTCGAGCAAATGCCCACCACCCAGACCGAGTTCCACCACGCCAAGCCGATCTACGAGGAGATGCCCGGCTGGTGGGAGGACATCTCCCACGCCCGCACCTTCGAAGAACTGCCCCCCAACGCCCAGGCGTATGTGCTTCGCCTGGAAGAACTCTCGGGCGCCCGCATCTCCTGCATCGGCGTCGGCCCCGGCCGCGACCAGACCATCGTCCGCCACGACGTCATGGCCTGACCTCCCCGTCACCACAGCCCCTCCCCGTTATCGGGCGAGGGGCTGTGTCGTTCGCGCATCGTCGCAGTTCACGGGCGACACGCGCGAGTGATGTCGACTCGCTATCGATTTGAGGCATCCGCTCGGCTAACGCTATCGTCGCTGCGCGGCGCGCGGGGACGTGCCGTGTTTCCTGAGTTGTGTGAGTGGGTGTGCGGCGTGATCCGTCGGTCAGAAGATGTGAACTACTCGACGGTGCGGCGGGTCGCCCGCCCGATGGCCGGGGTGCTGCCCATGGCGTTGGCCGTGGCCTGCGCGGGTATCGCGGTCGCGGTGCCGGTGCAGCCGGGTGTCACCGATACGCCGGTGCAGCCGGGTGTCACCGAACCGGCCGACGAGGGCCGCTCCGAGCTGGGGACCTTCGACGGCCCGGACACCCTCGACCGGCTGCGTCCCGAGCCGCGCCCGGTGCCCGAGTACACCGCGCCCGCCCCGCCGATCGTCATCGAGGACCTGCACCTGCCCGAAGCGGTCGAGCCGGTGGCGCCCATCGCCCCGCCCCCGCGCACCCTGCGCATCGGTGACTTCACCCGCCCCGTCCCGGACGAGGTCCCCGAGGACCTGCTCGGCGGCGTGAACACCACCGCCGCCGACATCGAAGCCGCCATCGCCACCCAGGGCCGCTCGGTGGGCATCAACCCGAGCCGTTCGGACAAGATCGCCGCCGCCACCGTGGGCGGCGCGCTGCTCGGCGCGACCGTGGTCGGCGTGCCCGCCGCCGTGGCGGGTGGCGTCGTCGGTGGTGCCGCGGGTGCCGCGGTCGGTACGGTCATCGGCTTCGGTGTCGGGGTGGCGGGTTCGACCGCCGCGACCGCCGGTGTCGCCGCGCTGGCGGCAGCCGCGACCGGTCCGGGTGCGCCGGTGGTCTTCCCGGCGGTCTGGCTCACCGAATCCCCGCTGATCATCGCGGCCGGTGCGGGCGCCGCGGGTGCAGGTGCGCTCATCGGCGCGGGCGTCGGCGCGGCCGGTGGTGCCGCGCTCGCCGGTATCCCGGCCGCGGCCGTGGGTGCCGTCGCCGGTGGTGCCATCGGCAGTGTCGTCGGCGCGACCGCCTTCCAGGGCGACCCGAACGCTCCCGCCAGCCCCGCCGATCCGCTCGAGGCCCTGGTCGACGACCAGCTGGCGAACATGCCCTGCCCCGCGCTTCCGGAACTCCCGGTGGTCCCGCTGCCGCAGGTCGCCCTCCCGCAGATCGCGCTGCCCCAGCTGCCCGACTGCCCCTGCAAGGACTGACACCGCGACAGTGCCCCCGATCGAATCCCGGTCGGGGGCACTGAGCTCGTCCGGGCATCCGCAGCGCGCGCCGACCCCAGCGCGTGTGACGCCCTGACCAGCGACTTCCGCGATTCGCGTACTTCGCGAAGGATGTCCGGATCAGGACGACCGAAGCGGCGGGAGGCAGGGCGAGGGGAGTACCGTCGGAGCTGGTTTGCGGACGGAGGTGACTGATGGCGATGCGTGGTCTCGCGCTGGCGTTGCTCGCGGTCGGTGTCGCGGCGGGGTGCGCCCCGGCCGCCGACGCGCCGCCCACCCCGTCGCCGAGCGCGTCACCGGTGAGTACCGCGCTCCCGCCCGCGCAGACCCTCGCCCCCGCCCAGCAGCGCAACGAGCGCATCCGCGGGATGCTCTACACCGTCGGCTGCACCAGCAATGCCTGCGTGCAGACCTATTTCGCCTGCATGGACGGCTATCTCGACGGCGATCCCTGCCAGTTCTACCGCGACCATCCACCACCCCCCTGACCTGCTGGAGCGGTATTACCTTGCGCGGGTGAGGAATTCGCCGACCACCGGAGCGAGTACCGCGGTCTTGGCATCGTGGCTCACCCCGGGCAGCTCGCTGAACTCCGCGTTCGGCAGCACCTCGGCCACCGCCTTGCCGCCCTTGGTGAGCAGCGGCACGGTGAGCTCACCGACCAGCACCAGCACCGGCACCCGCACGTCGGCCCAGTCGGCCGCGTTCAGCCGCTGACCACGCATGTAGGGTCGCATCACCGCCCAGTCGTGGGCGGTGGAATCCGCGGTCGCCGCGAGTTTCTTCCAGAACGGCGTGATCCGCATGGTCCCGACCATCAGCAGCGGGGTGCCCATCACCTTGGTCATGTAGAAGCGAGCCGCCTTGTTGCGCTTGCCCGCCGCGATCATCGGGTTCAGCTTGTCGGCCAGGTCCTTCGGCGGCACATGGTCTTTCGGGTCGACGACGAACGGCGGCTCGTAGGCGATCACCGCCTCGACGCCGGGCACCGACTGCGCCGCCAGCAGCGCCAGCACCGCCCCGGAGGACCACCCGAACAGCGCGGCCTTACCCCCGGCCGCCTCGACCAGTGCCGCGATATCGGCGATCTCGTTGGCCACGTCGTACACGCCGGGCGAATCGGCGCTGTCGCCGCGCCCACGCCGGTCGTAGTTGAGCACCGTGAAGTCGTAGTCGCTCGCCAGTGACTGAGCCAGCCCGGTCATCGCCGGGGACTCCCGGAAACTGAACGCGCCGCCGATCAGGATGACCGTCCCCGCCGTGCCCTCGCCGACCCGGTCGTAGGCGATCGTGGTGCCGTCGGCCGACGTCACAGTCTGCATGCTGGTGTCCTCTCGATTCCTGGGCGCCCCCGACCGTACGCGATCCGGTACCGCCCTGGTCGGGGCGGGTTTCCCGGAGCGGGCCTCAGAACAGCATCGGTTCGCCGAACCCCGGTGTCCGCTCGATCTCGAGCAGTCGCGCTTTGGTGCCGATCCCGCCCGGGGCCGAGAAGCCGTGCAGCGCGTGGTCGGCGGCGAGCACCCGGTGACAGGGGACGATCAGCGGGATCGGATTGCGCCCGAGCGCCTGGCCGACGGCCTGCGCCGAGCCCGGCGCGCCCAACCGGGTGGCGATATCGCCGTAACTGAGAGTGCGGCCGGGGTCGATGTCGCGGGTCGCCGCGTAGACCGCGCGATGGAACTCCGGCACGCCGGCCAGGTCGACCTCGATCCAGCGCAGCGGGTCGACCTCGCCGTCCAGATGCGCCCTGACCCCCGCGATGGCCTCGGTGATCACCGGCCCCGGCTCGCCCTCCTCGACCGGCGTGCCGCCGAGAGGCCGGGTGATCCGGGCCAGCGTCTCCTCCTCGCTCGCCTCGGGCAACTGGAACCGCACGACGGTCTCGCCGCGCCAGGCGATCGCGCACAGTCCGATCGCGGTGTCGAAGAGGGCGGCGACCACCGTGCCGGTCCGGGTCGATTCGGTGCCGGAACTCATGAGCACAGTGTGCGCCGCCCGGGTGACAAGTTCCGCCCGGCCCCGCGATCAGGCGGCCAGCGGCTTGTGGAAAGAGCCAGTTTCGCGCAACTGGCCTGATTCTTCGGGATCGGGTTCGTGGGCGCGCACCGCGTCCAGATCACGCAGCGCGCGCTGCTCGTCGTAGGTGCTGAAAGCCCGGTCGTGGGGCAGATATTGGAACGGCCAGAAAGGGAGGTCGTCCCGCTTCGGGAAGGCGCGGTAGACGGCTACTGCGACGAGGACGGCGACGGCGAGAGCGAGGAAGGTGGTCATGTTTCCCACCATCCTCCGACTGGCCTTGCCGAGAAATATCCACTTACGGAATACTGGACTTTATGGCGACAAGAGTGATCGGCGCGGCGGGCCTGGCCCGCGACCTGGGCCGGTGGCGTGACCCCGAAACCGACGGCGACGCCCCCGAACGCCGCCCGCACCGGCCCGCCTATCTGGCGCTGGCCGAGGCCATCCGCCTGCTCATCCACGACGGCCGCGCCCCGCTCGGGGTCGCCCTGCCCAGCGAGCGCGATCTGGCCGCGACCCTCGGCGTCAGCCGCACCACCATCACCTCCACCTACTCGCTGCTGCGCGAGCACGGCTACCTGATCAGCCGCCAGGGCTCGCGCAGCACGGTGGCCCTGCCCCCGGCCATCCAGCACGACGGCGCCAAGCCCGCGCGCGGGATCATGGCCCTGATGGCCCAGCCCGAGCTGCCGACCATCGACATGACCTACGCCGCCATGTCCGCACCGCCGGAACTGCACGACGCGTATGCCACTGCCCTGCAAGGCATTCCGGCCTACCTCGGCACCCACGGCATGGACCCCGTCGGCGTGCTCGCGCTGCGCGAGGCACTGGCCCGCCGCTACACCGCGCGCGGCCTGCCCACCGAACCCGACCAGATCCTGGTGACCCTCGGCGCCCAGCACGGTCTGCGGCTGCTGCTCAATGTGCTCACCTCGCCCGCTGCCCGCGTGCTCATCGAGCACCCCTCGTACCCGAACGCGATCGAGGCCATCCGCGATGTCGGCGCGCGCCCGATCCCGGTGCCGCTGCGGCCCGAATTCCCGCACGCCGGTTGGGATCTCGACGGTATCCGCAGCACCGCCCGGCAGACCGCGGCGACGCTGGCCTACCTGGTGCCCGACTTCAACAACCCCACCGGCCTGCTGCTCGACGAGGCGGGCCGCGCCGAACTGGCCGCCATCGCCCGCGACACCAGGATGACCATCGTGGTCGACGAGTCGATGAGCGAACTCAATCTCTCCGGCGCCCCGATGCCGCCGCCGGTGGCCGCCTTCGCCAAGGGCGCGGAGATCATCACCATCGGCTCGGCCTCCAAGTCGTTCTGGGGCGGCCTGCGCGTGGGCTGGATTCGCACCAACCAGGCGCTGATCACCAAACTGCTCGGCATCCGCGCCACCGTCGACCTCGGCACCCCGGTGATGGACCAGCTCGCCACCGTCGACCTGCTGGAAAACGCCGATCCCATCCTCGACCGCCGTCGCGAACAGCTGCGCGCCCAGCGCAACGCTCTGCTCGACGCCGTCGCCGAGGACCTGCCCGGCTGGCACATCGCGCCCGGCGCGGGCGGGATGTCGCTGTGGGCGCAACTGCCCAGTCCGGTCTCCACCGCGCTGGCCGCCACCGCGCCCAATCACGGCGTCCTGCTCGCCGCCGGACCGCGTTTCGGTGTGCAGGGTGCCTTCGAGCGTTTCCTGCGACTGCCCTTCACCCACCCCGAACCGGAGCTGCGGCTGGCCGTGAAATCCATCGCGTCGGCCTATGCCGCGCTCACCCCGCGCGCGGCCGACCCGCTGCAACCGCTCACCTGCTATTGATCAGCCGAACCCGCACGGCCGGTAGCCCGCCGCGCTCGGCAGCGCCGGATCGGGATTCACCGTCTCGTAGCCGACCCCGAGCAGGAACAGCGCCGAGACGATGAAGGCCAGCGTGGTGAACGGCACCGCGATGGCGCTGCGGGTCGACGGGTAGCGGAACAGCAGCACCAGCAGGCAGATCAGCGACGCGCCGGTGGCCACCAGCAGTCCGGTGGCCAGCCCGTTGAGCGCGGTGACCGCGATGGGGACGGGAATGTCACGGCGGCAACCGGATTCGAGCAGTTGCGCGCGGCGGGTGTCGAGGAATCCCTCGGCGAAGGTGAACGCGAGCAGTGCCGAACCGAAGGTGGCCGCCGCGATGAATGCGGCGAGCACCTTCGGTGGCCGATGGCCGGTGCGGACCCGAACCCTGTCGTCGATGGTCGTCAGACTACCGACGACAGGCCGGGAAATCAGTCAGCCCAGACCGTTTCGATCGGTGTCGCGACGGTGGGCGGCGGGGTGGGGATGCCGCCGGGAGTGCGCGAGAAGCGCGGCGCGGGCGCGTGCTGTACCACGCCGTCGATCTCGATCAGGCCGGTGCGGGCCGCGATGTGCGGGTTCTCGGTGGCCTCGGTGAAGGTGAGCACCGGGGTGGTGCAGGCGTCGGTGCCGTCGAAGATCGTGGCCCACTCGTCGCGGGTCTTGGTCTTGAACTTGTCGGCGAACAGCTTGCGCAGCTGCTCCTGACCGTTCGGGTCGATCTGCATGGGCAGACCCTCCGGATCGATCTCGAGCCCGGCCAGCAGCTCGGCGTAGAACTGCGGCTCGATCGCGCCGACGGCCATGTACTTGCCGTCGGAGGTCTCGTAGGTGTCGTAGAAGGCCATGCCGGTGTCGAGCAGGTTGGTGCCGCGCTCGTCGGACCACAGGCCCACCCCGCGCATGCCCCAGATCATGTGCGACAGGGCCAGCGCGCCGTCGATCATCGCCGCGTCGATCACCTGGCCCTTGCCCGAGCTCTGCCGCTCCACCAGCGCGGCGAGCACGCCGAACACCAGGAACATCGAGCCACCACCGAAGTCGCCCACCATGTTCAGCGGCGGCACCGGGCGTTCGCCCTTGCGGCCGATGGCGTTGAGCACGCCGGTCAGCGAGATGTAGTTGATGTCGTGGCCCGCGCGGTCGGCCAGCGGACCGTGCTGGCCCCAGCCGGTCATCCGGCCGTAGACCAGGCGCGGGTTGCGCGCCAGCGCCTCGTCGGGGCCGAGGCCCATACGCTCGGTGACGCCGGGCCGGAATCCCTCGAGCAGCACGTCGGCCTTCTCGACCAGATCCAGGATCTTGGCGACGTCGGCGGGGTCCTTCAGGTTCGCCTCGACGATGGTGCGGCCGCGCCACTGCGGACGTTCCATGAAGCCGGGCAGCTGGTTGGGCCGCTGCACGCGCACCACGTCGGCGCCCAGGTCGGCCAGCAGTAGCGCGGCGTGCGGGCCGGGCCCGATGCCCGCCAGCTCGATGACCTTGATGCCCGCGAGGGGCCCCTGCTTGGCGGTGGACTCGCTGCTCACGCCTGACCTCAGTTCGTCGTCGAACGGTATTGACACATCGACAATAGCGCTGGGATGGCGGCTCGGGTAGACGATGGGCGAGAATTCGGTGGCGCTACTCGGCGCGGAAACGGGAGGACCCGGTAGTGAGCGTGTGGGGTGAGGTCGTGGTCGGCCTCGTCATTCTCGTCGGCATCGTCGGCGTGATCGTACCGATTCTGCCGGGGGTGATCCTCATCTTCGCCGCGATCGCGGTCTGGGCGTTCGTCACCGGCGGCACGACCGCCTGGACGGTGCTCGCGATCGCCTCGGTCGCGCTGATCATCTCCGGCGTCGTGAAATACACCTGGCCGGGGCGCCGGATGCGCGAGGCGGGGGTGTCCAACAAGGCATTGCTGGCCGGGGCGGTCCTGGGTGTCATCGGGTTCTTCGTGATCCCGGTCGTCGGCCTGTTCATCGGCTTCGTGCTCGGCGTGTACCTGGCCGAGCTGTACCGGTTGAAGGTCAACCGGCTGGCCTGGCCTGCCACCGTGCACGCGCTCAAAGGCGTCGGCCTGTCCATGCTCGTCGAACTTTTCGGAGCGCTGATCGCGGCCGGTGTCTGGTTCACCGGCGCGATCATGGCCTGAGCTACTTCTCGATCACCGGCAGCGGGCGGGTATGCGCGTCCGCGCCGGGGAGCTGGTCGCGGGGGATCGGCACGGTCGGATTGTCGGTGCGGGGCATCGGCATGGTCGGCAGCGGGTCCGTCGCGGGCCGGTCGACGGCGGGCAGCCGGTAGAACTCGCGGGCATTGTCCTCGAGCACGGCGTGCACATCGGCCCCGACGACCCGGCTGATCAGCTCGACATCGCGATCCTCGAACGGCCTGCCCGCGCGCGTGCCCGGCAGATCGCTGCCGAACATCAGCGCACCCGGGTTCACCGCGTGGATGCGCCGCAGCGTCTCGGCCACATCCATGTCGACCCGCCCGAACCCGGTCGCCTTCACCCTGGCGCCGCGATCCACCAGATCCAGCAGATACGGCAGGCCCTCCTCGGACATGCCCAGGTGGTCGATCGAGAGCGCGGGCAGCTTGGAGATCACCGGTTGCAGCGAGGCCAGCATCTGCCCGTCGATGTAGAGCTCGACGTGCCAGCCCGCCAGCTCGTGCGCGCGCAGGGCCTGCAGGGTCATCTCGGTGATGTCGGCGGCGGCGCGCTTGAGGTTGAAGCGCAGCGCGCGGACCCCGGCCCGGTCCAGATCGATGATCTCGTCGTCGGTGGCGTCCAGATCCAGCCGGGTGACACCCACCCAGTCGGGCCCGAGCGCGGCCAGCGCGGCTTTCAGGTAGGACTGGTCGGTCCCCTGGAACGAGGCGCTCACCACCGCCCCACCCCGAACCTCGAAGCGCTGCATCCGCTTTCGGTAGTCATCGATGATGTAGTGGTCTGGGAGGTAGCCCTCGTTCTCGATCAGCGGAAACCGCGGATCGATCACGTGAACATGCGCATCGAACACTTGTACAGAATGCCCTATTTTCGGAGCGCTGGCGCGCTCGAGTTCGCGGCCCCTTGGGTCCCGTCGATCAGGCGCC
>NZ_JBSGDP010000068.1:0-32564 GCF_053602435.1 Nocardia sp. NPDC004415 | reverse complement strand
GGGTGGCGTGCCCGGCACGCCACCCCCGGCGGGGTCAGTTCCCGTGCGCGCCCTCGGCCAGCAGCTGCCGCAGTTCCTTGCGGCTGGTCTTGCCGACGCCGGTCTCGGGGAACTGCTCGACCACGACCACCGCGTCGGGCATCTTCCAGGCCGCGACGCCACGCTCGCGCACGAACTTGCGCACCGTGATCAGGGTGGGCCGCCGCGCCGGGTCCACCGGCTGGACGAACGCGCAGATGCGCTGTCCGAGAACGGGATCGGGCGTGCCGACGATGACGGCGTCGCGCACCTCGGGATGTTCGAGCAGGTGTGCCTCCAGCTCCTCGGCCGACACCTTCTCGCCACCACGGTTCACCCAGTCACCGGCGCGTCCGGCGACCACCAGATTGCCGTCGGGCCGCACCGCGACGATGTCGCCGGTGCGGTACCAGCCCTGCGGGGTGAAGCTGCGGGCATCGGCCTCGGGATTGTCGTAGTAGCCGCGAATCGTGTACGGGCCCTGGGTGATCAGATTGCCCTGCGCGCCCGGCGCCACCTCGGTACCGTCGTCGTCGACCACGGCGATCTGGTCGAATTCCGACATCGGCCTGCCCTGGGTGCTCACCACCACGTCGATCGGATCGTCGAGGCGGGTGTAGCAGACCAGGCCCTCGGCCATGCCGAACACCTGCTGCAGGGTGACCCCGAGCGCGGGGCCGATCCGGCGGGCCAGTTCGTCCTGGCAGCGCGCGCCACCCACCTGGACCACCCGCAGGCTGGACAGATCGGGAGTGTCACCCGCCTCGGCCCGTTCGGTCCACAGCCGTGCCAGCGGCGGCACCAGGCCGGTGATGGTGACCCCGAACCGCTCGATCAGCGGGAAGGCCGTGGCGGGTGTGGGATCGGGCGTCAGCGCCACCGCGCCACCGGCCCACAGCGCGCCGAGGATGCCCGGCGAGCTCATCGGGAAGTTGTGCGCGACCGGCAGCGTCGCGAGATAGACCGTGTCGCTGCCGAGTTCGCAGATCTCGGCGCTGCGGCGCACGCTGTAGAGGTAGTCGTCGTGGGTGCGCGCGATCAGCTTGGGTATGCCGGTGCTGCCGCCGGACAGCTGCAGGAACGCGACGTCAGCGGCGTTCGGGCCCGGCAGATCGCTGGGCTCGTCCCGGAATTCGGCGATGTCGTGGGTGCCCTCCGGTGCGGTCCGGCCCTCGTCGAGGACGAGCAACACGTGGCGCAGGCCGGGTACCTCCGCGCGCACCGACTCGGCCAGCGCGGCGTAGTCGAAGCGCTGGTGCACGCCGCTGGTGATCATCGCGGTCGCGGCGGCGGCCTTCGCGATCGGCACCAGCTCGCCGGCGCGGTGGGCTGGCAGGCAGAACACCGGCAGCGCACCGAGTTCGAACAGCGCGAAGATCACCTCGACGAACTCGGCGCGGTTGGGCAGCTGCACCAGTACCCGGTCGCCGGGGGTGATCCCCAGGCGGGCCAGGCCGGTCGCGAGCGAGCGCGCGCGGTGGCGGAGCTGGTGGTAGGTCCACTGGGTGGCGGGGTCGAGAACCGCGATCCGCTCCGGCGTGTCGGCCGCGCGCGCGGCGAGAACCGCGCCGAATGTCTCACCGGTCCAGAGATTTTCGTCACGGTAACGTCGCGCCAGGTCAGCGGGCCATGCGGAGAAACCGGGGAGTACGGGATCGGTCAAGTCGAGCACCTCTTTCCAGCGGATATCGCGGTATTGCTGCCGGAGGTTATGAGGGAAGCTAACCAACCGACCATAGATTCAGGTTAGGCTAACCTCATGTCTAATGGTGATTCCAGTGGGCGGATCGTCGTCGTCACCGGCGCCGCCGGGGGTATCGGCGCCGCGGTGGCCGCGCGATTCGCGGCCCAGGACCGGGTGGTGTCGCTGTGGGACCTCGATCCGGCAGTGCACGAGACCGCCGCGGTGATCGCGAGCGCGACGCACACCCTTCGATCCGATGATGCCACCCCCGCGCCGAGGAGCGGAAGTGTAAGCGCCGCAACACTGATCGAGCGGCGCGCGGCGGTGCACGGCGTTACCGTCGACATCACCGACCCCGACGCGGTGGGCGCTGCCTTCGACCGGCTCACCGCCGAGCACGGCACCGTCGAGGTGCTGGTGCACGCCGCGGGCATCCTGGCCGGAGGCACCCCACTCGAGCTCGACCCGGCCGACTGGACCCGCTGTCTCACCGTGAACGCCACCGGAACCATGCTGGTCACCCAGCGCGCCGCCACCGACATGGCCGCCGCGGGGACCGGCGCGATCGTCGTGGTCTCCTCCAACGCCGCGGCCACCCCCCGCGTCGGCATGGCCGCCTACGGCGCCGCCAAGGCCGCCGCCACCGCGTTCACCCGGTCGCTGGCCCTGCAGGTCGCGCCGCTGGGCGTGCGGGTCAATGTGGTCTCCCCCGGGTCCACCGACACCGCCATGCTGCGCGGCATGTTCGGCGGCGACGCCATCGACGAGACCGCCCACACCGCGCTGCTCGACGGCGACCCGGCAGCCTACCGGCTCGGAATCCCGCTGCGCCGCATCGCCGCTCCCGACGACATCGCCTCGGCCGTCCACTTCCTGGCGTCCGACGGCGCCCGCCACATCACCATGCATGACCTGCGGGTCGACGGTGGCGCAACGCTAGATATGTGACCGAAAGGGTGATCACCATCAGTACCGACAGTTCAGACCCCGCTTTCGTCCTATCCCGTCCGCATCGGACCGTCTCCGCGTCCGCGGGCGGGACGGTCTTCCGGTCGGCGCACGACGCCGTGACCGCGCTGCGCAGCGGGCGGATCAGCCATATCGTCGGCGCACTGCCCTTCACCCCCGGCGCGCCGACCGCGCTGTGGGCGCCGGATTCGGTCACCGTCACCGACTCGCCGTACCTGCCCCGGCCGCACGTCGCGGTGCCCGGCTTCGAGCTCGACGAAGCCGTGCCCGCCCCGGCCGAACACCAGCGCCGGGTCGCCACCGCCGTCGAACTGCTCGGCAGCCCGGCGCATCCGGTGCGCAAGGTGGTGCTGGCCAGGGCTCTGCGCGCGGTCTCACCGACGCCCGTGCGCGCGCTGGACATCCTGGATCTGATGGTCGCCTCCGACCCGCAGTCCAACGGCTTCCTGGTCGACCTGTCCGCCGCCGGTGGGCGATATCCCGGCCGTCACCTCGTGGGCGCCAGCCCGGAGATCCTGGTGCGCCGCACCGGCAACGAGGTGCTGAGTCATCCGCTGGCCGGGTCCACCCGCCGCATCCTCGACGACGCCGCGGCCGACCGCCGCGCCGCCGACGCCCTGCTCACCTCGGCCAAGGACCAGGCCGAACACCGCTATGTCGTCGACCAGGTCTCGGCCGTGCTCAGCGATCGGTGCGCCGAGGTCGTCACGCCCGCGGCGGAACTCACCTCCACCCCGGCGATGTGGCATCTGGGCACGCCCATCTCGGCGACCGTGCCGCTGGCCGGACCCTCCGCGCTGGAACTCGCGGTGGCCCTGCACCCCACCCCCGCCATCTGCGGCACCCCGACCGGCGCCGCCGCGCGTCTGATCGCCGAGCTGGAAGGCGAACGCGGCTTCTACGCGGGCGCTGTCGGCTGGTGCGACGCCGACGGCAACGGCGAGTGGATGGTGAGCATCCGCTGCGCCGAACTCTCCGACGACGGCACCACCCTGCTCGCGCACGCGGGCGGCGGCATCGTCGCCGCGTCCGATCCGGCCGCCGAACTGGCCGAGACCACCGGCAAGTTCCAGCGCATCCTCGGTCCGCTCGGTATCGCGGACCTGCCCGTCACCGTCGGCTGACACCGACTTTCCATCCGAACGAGAGAACGTCATGCCTATCCCCCCGATCGCGCCCTATCCGATGCCCGGTGCCGACGAGTTCACCGCCGACCAAGTCGACTGGACCGCCGAACCCGGGCGCTGCGCGCTGCTGATCCACGACATGCAGCAGTACTTCCTCGACGCCTACGACCTGAATCGCGATCCCGCCCGCACCCTGATCGCGAACATCGCCCGGCTGCGCGATCGCTGCCACGAACTCGACATCCCGGTGATCTACACGATGCAGCCGGGCAACCAGCACCCCTCCCGGCGCGGCATTCTCGCCGACTTCTGGGGCAGCGGCATGGCCGAGGGCGCCGACACCCAGGTGATCAACGCCCTGGCGCCCGAACCGCAGGACATCCAGGTCACCAAGTGGCGCTACTCGGCGTTCCAGCGCACCGACCTGCGCGAACTGCTCGGCTACTACCAGCGCGACCAGCTGCTGGTCACCGGCGTCTACACGCACATGGGCTGCATGCTCAGTGCCGCCGAGGCGTTCATGGGCGATGTGCGCCCGTTCCTCGTGCACGACGCGACCGCGGACTTCAGCCGCGACGAGCACGTGATGGCGCTGAACTACGTCGCCCGGCGCTGCGGCGCGGTGACCAGCACCGACGACCTGCTGCGGCAGCTGGCGACAGCCCGTATCGAAGCCGACGCCTGACCGGCTCGCGTCACCGGTGACCACGCCCGGCGGGGTCCCGGTGACGCGGAACACAATCCGCTATTCGTTTCAAACTTAGGCTAACCTACCCAAACCTACGTCCCGCCGGGCTCGGCTCGAGCCCGGCACACGCGTGGGAGGGGTGCGTACGTTGATGGAGGAGTTGCTGTGAGCTCGGTGAAACGGGACGACGTGAGCGCCGAACATCCCGGATTGCCGCTCACCGGAGCACAATTGGGCATCTGGAACGCCCAGCGCCTCGACCCCGACTCGCTCAGCTACATGGTCGGCGAGGTACTCGAGATCTCCGGGCCGGAACCGATCGATGTGGCCCTGCTCGACACCGCGATCCGCCGCACCGTCGCCGAAACCGACACCATGCGCCTGCGATTCGCCGAGACCTCCGACGGCCCGCGCCAGCACCTCACCGATCACGAACCCGAACTGCGCCCGCTGGTGGATCTGCGTGGCGAGGCCGACCCGTTCGCCGCCGCGCACCGGCTCGTCGCCGCCGAACGCGAACGCTCGGCCACCTATTGCCGCGCCATGGTCGACCGCCAGCTCTACACCTACACCCTGCTGCGCCTGACCGACAGCGACGTGTGGTGCATCCAGCTCTACCACCACCTGATCATCGACGGCTACAGCGCGGCCATGGTCTCGCGCCGCGTCGCCGCCCACTACACCGCGCTGCGCCGCGACGCCGAAGTGCCGCGCCTGCGCTGGGGCTCGATCGAGACCCTGGTCGCCGAAGACCTGGAATACCGTGCCAGCGAAGCACATCGGCACGACCGCGACTACTGGCGCGACCGGCTCACCCCGCTGCCGCCGCTGGACGGTCGCGGCCGCGCGCCCGAGGGCGTGGTCGAGCGGACCCACGAGGTGCGTGCCGTGCTCGACGCCGAACTGGTGGAGCGGGTGAAGACCGCGGCCACCACGGCGGGCATCACCTGGGCCGACGTGCTCGTGGCCGGATACGTGGGTTTCGTGCACCGGCTGCTCGGCGAGACCGACGTGGTCATCGCGCTGCCGGTGATGGCGCGCGTGGGCAAGACCGCGCTCACCACGCCGTCGATGGCGGTCAACGTGCTGCCGCTGCGGGTGCCGGTGTCGAGCCAGGACCGCCTCGGCGACCTGGGCAAGCGGGTGGCCGACGCGCTGCGGGAGATGCGCTCGCACCAGCGCTTCCGCGGTGAGGACCTGGCCCGCGAGTTCGGCGGCGCGCAGACCGGCGCGCTGCTGCACGGCATCGGCATCAACCTCAAGGCTTTCGACTTCGCCCTCGATTTCGACGGCGCCACCGGCACCCTGCGCAATGTCGCGGGTGGCCCGCCGGAGGATCTGGGCCTGACCGTCACCCCGCTGTCGGAGGACCGCATCCAGCTCGGCTTCGAGGTCGACGCGCGGTCGCTGGACGCGGCCACCGCGCGGCGCCGGATGGACGCGCTGGTCGCGCTCATCACCGAACTCGTGGACGCGGCGGACAAGCCGATCGGCGCGATCACCCTGTACCCGCACGAGTCCGCCGCCGACCGCGCCGGTGCGACGCTGCCCGGCGTGCCCGAGGACGCGGTCGAGGTCTTCGACGCCATGATCGCCGCGCGCCGCGACGATGTCGTGCTCGTCGACGGCGCCCATCGCCTCACCGCCGCCGAACTCGGCGCCCGCGTCCACCGCCTGGCCCGCTACCTGCGCGGCCGCGGTGTCGGCCCCGAGGACATCGTCGGTATCGCGCTGCCGCGCACCGTGGAACTGGTCGTCGCCCTGCTGGCCGTGCGGCACGCGGGCGCGGCCTACCTGATCCTCGACACCAACCACCCCGCCCAGCGCCTCGCCGACATCGTCGACGACGCCGCACCGGCGCTGATCCTCACCGACGACGCCATCGCCGACACGGTCTTCCCCGACCGTGCCGCGATCCTGGTCCGCCTGTCGGACAGCGTGATCGGCGAGTCCGTCGCCGCACTGGCCGAGGGCCCGCTGACCACCGCCGAACTCGCCGCGCCGCGCTCGCCCGCGCACCTGGCCTACGTCGTGTACACCTCCGGCTCCACCGGCAAGCCCAAGGGTGTGCAGATCTCCTGCGGGGCGATGGCCCAGCTGCTGCACCACCACCGCTCGACCGTCTACGCCGACACCGCCGCGCGCGTGGGCGGACGGCAGCTGCACGTCTCGCACACCTACTCCTTCGCCTTCGACGCGGCGCTGGATCAGCTGCTGTGGCTGTGGTGCGGGCACCGGATCCACCTGTACGACACCGACATCCAGAAGGATGCCGCCGCGCAGATCGCCGCCTTCGTCGCCGACGGCATCGACGTGGTCGACACCACCCCGTCGATGGCGACCGCGCTGATCGACAACGGCCTGCTCGGCAGCGCGCACCGTCCCGAGCTGCTGCTGCTCGGTGGCGAGGCGACCTCCCCCGCGCTGTGGTCGGTCATCGTGGCCTCCGGGGTGGCCGCCCGCAACATGTACGGCCCGACCGAAGCCACCGTCGACGCGCTGAGCGCGGCGGTGAGCGGCGAACTGCCGCAGGTGGGTCCGCCGCTGGCGGGCACCCGCGCCTACCTGCTCGACGGCGCGCTGCAACTCGTCCCGGACGGCGAGATCGGCGAACTGTATCTGGCCGGACCGCAATTGGCGCGCGGCTACCTGGGCCGGGTCGCGGTGACCGCGGACCGGTTCGTCGCCGATCCGTTCGCCGAGGGCGAGCGCATGTACCGCACCGGCGACCGGGCGCGCAGGCTGCCCGACGGCGGCTACGACTACCTCGGCCGCGCCGATCAGCAGATCAAGGTGCGCGGCTACCGCGTGGAACTCGGCGAGGTGGAAGCCTCCCTCGGCGCGCTGCCCGGGGTGGCCGCCGCGGCTGCCACCATCCGCAAGTCCGGTGACAGCACCCGGCTGGTGGGCTACCTGGTCCCCGAGGCGGGCCGCTCCCTGGACGCCGACCAGCTGCGTCAGCGGCTGACCACCCTGGTCCCCGACCATCTGGTCCCCTCGGCGCTCGTGGTGCTCGACGCCCTGCCGACCACCGTCAACGGCAAACTCGACCGGGCCGCCCTGCCCGCCCCGCAGCTCACCTCCGGCGGGCGCGCGCCGCGCACCGAACAGGAGCGGGCACTGTGCGGGGTGGTCGCCGAGGTGCTCGGCCTGGACCAGGTCCATGCCACCGACGACTTCTTCGGCCTCGGCGGCGACAGCATCACCGCCATCGGCGTGAGCAGCCGCCTGCGCGCGCTCGGCTGGGAGGTACCGCCGAAAACCCTGCTGGCCCAACGTGATCTGGCCGCCATCGCCGCGGCCGCCGAGGTGGCCGACCAGCAGGCGGGCACCCCGGTTCCCGACGAGGCGACCGGCCCCGTGCCGATCCCGCCCATGGTCGGCGCCCTGCTCGAAGCCAACGACAGCCGCACCGCCATCGCCGGTTACGCCCAGTGGACGGCCCTGACCCTGCACGAGGACCTGACCCTCGACCACCTCACCACCGGCCTGCAGACCCTGCTCGACCGCCACGACGCCCTGCGCCTGATCCTCGACGCCGACGACGGGCTGGAGATCGCGGGCGTGGGCACGGTGCGCGCCGCGGACCTGGTGCTCGAAACCACCTCCGCCGCCAACCTCGCCGCCCCGGCCGACATCGACGCGCTCATCGCGACGATCGGCGCCGACCTCGCCGCCCGCCTCGACCCCGCGACGGGTGTGCAGATCCGCGCGGCCCTGGTACGCACGGCACCGGATGTTGCCGACCGGCTCGTGCTGGTGGGCAATCACCTGGTGGTCGACGGTGTCTCGTGGCGGATCATCGTCCCCGAGCTGCACGAGGCGTGCGCGGCCGCGCGGGAGGGTCGTCCGGCGCGGATGTCGGCCAAGGGCAGCTCGTGGCGTCGCTACGCCACCCTGCTCGCCGAGGCCGGGACCGCGGGCGAGCACCGCGCGGAACTGGCGCACTGGGAGCACGCCCTCGGCGACGGCACCGTCACCACGCTCGGTGACCGCCCGCTCGACAAGGCCATCGACCTCGTCGAGAGTGCCGAGCGGACAAGGACTTTCGCCGCCCCCGAGATCTCCGAAGCCCTGCTGTCCACGCTGCCCACCGCCTACCGGGCCAAGACCGACGACGTGCTGCTGGCGGCGCTCGTGCTGGCCCTCAACGCCTGGCGTCACGAACTGGGCGCGGCGCTGGAGCCGGGCAGGCCCGTCGCCGTCGAGGGCCACGGGCGCGAAGCCCTGCGTGCCGACACCGATTTCGCGGGCACCATCGGCTGGTTCACCAGCGAGTTCCCGGTCTGGACCCCCGCCACCGGTGTCGACACCCCCGACGGCCTCGCCGAAGCCCTCGCCGGTGGCGCGGCGGCCGGACGCCTGCTGCGCGCGGTGAAGGAGGCCAAGCGGGCCGTCCCCGGCAACGGTGTCGGCTACGGCGTGCTGCGCAGGCTCGACCCGGAGACCGCGCCGCGCTTCACCGGCCTGCGCTCGCCCGAGGTGCTGCTCAACTATCTCGGCCGCTTCGGCGGCGGTTCCGCGCTGCCGTGGAGCCTGCCCGAGCACGACCCGTTCTCGGTGACCGAGCCGCCGGAGAAGGCGCTCACCGAGGTGCTCGCGCTCAATGTCTTCGTGCACGAATCCGCCGCCGGGCCCCGGCTGGCCGTGGAATGGACCGCGGCGGGCCGGATTCTCGACGCGCGGCAGGTCGAGGCCGTCCAGCGGCACTTCGAGCTCGCGCTGGAGGCGTTCGCCGCGCACGCGCGGCTGTTCCCCGGTGGACTCACCCCCTCGGATGCCCCCGGCCTCGCCGTCGCCCAGGAGACCATCGACACGCTCGAGGCCCAGCACGGCCCACTGGCCGAACTGCTGCCGCTCTCGCCGCTGCAGGAAGGGCTGCTGTTCCACGCGATCCGCGACGGCGCCGACGATGTCTACGCCCTCAGCGCCCGCGTCGACCTGCACGGACCGCTCGACGGCCCCCGCCTGTCGGCGGCCTTCGACACCGTCGTCGGCCGTCATCCCACCATGGCCGCGGCCTTCCACTACGCGGGCCTGGACCAGCCGGTGCAGGCGGTTCCGCGCGCGGTGGGGATGCCGTGGCGCGAGGTCGATCTGTCCGGTCTGCCGCGGCGCGCGGCCGAAGCCGCCGCCGACCGGCTCGAGCTCGAGGCGACCCGGCACCGGTTCGACGTCGACCGCTCCCCCATGCTGCGCGCCACGCTCATCCGCATGCCCGGCGACGCGCACCGCCTGGTCCTCAACACCCACCACCTGGTGATCGACGGCTGGTCCACCCCGATCGTGCTGCGCGAGGTGCTGGCCACCTACCACGGCGACGAACTGCCCTCGCCCGCCTCCTACAGCGACTACCTGGCCTGGATCGGCACCCGTGACCGCGCGGCGGTCCGCACCGCCTGGTCCCAGCGGCTGGCCGGGCTGACCGCGCCGACGCTGGTGCGCACCGACACCTTCCAGGAGCGCGAGTTCCGGCAGTGGCAGGTGCCGCTGTCGGCCGAATTGTCCACGGCGCTGGCCGAACTCGGCCGCCGTCGCGGCCTGACCGTGAACACGCTGGTGCAGGGCACCTGGGCGCTGGTGCTCGCCGCGCTCACCGGCCACACCGATGTGGTGTTCGGCGCCACCGTCTCCGGCAGGCCCGCCGAACTGCCCGGCGTGGCCGGAATGGTCGGCCTGTTCGCCAACACCGTCCCGGTGCGCTGCGCCTTCGACCCCGCGCGCACCCTGCTCGAGCAGTGGGCCGAGTTGCAGGCCGACCAGTTCGCCATGCAGGAATTCGACTACGCCGGGCTGGCGGAGATCGAACGCGCCGCCGGTCTCGGCACGCTCTTCGACACCCTGGTGGCCTTCGAGAACTTCCCGAATGCCGGTGCCGGGCAACCGGACTCGCACGAGCTGCGGCGCGGCGAGTTCCACAACCACGGCACCACGCACTACCCGATGACCCTGATCGCCCCGCCGGGCGACCAGCTCACCCTGGTCATCTGGTACGACCGCGCCGCCGTCCACGACGCCACGCTCGCCCGGATCTCCGACCGGATCGGCGCGGTCCTCACCGCGGTCACCGCCGCCGAGGACCCCGTGTCCGCGAAGTTCCTCGAGCCGCTCACCCCGGCGGCCCTCGACGCACAGCCGACCACCGAGCAGCCGGACCCGCAGGGCGACACCCTCGCCGTCTGGGGCACCCCGGTCGATCCGTCGGCTCCCGCCATCACCGCCGAGGGCGTCACCATCGATTTCCGCGAGTTCGAGGCCAGGACCAATCGCCTGGCCCGCTGGCTCGTCGCGCGCGGGATCGGCCCCGAAACCGTGGTGGCCGTTGCCCTTCCGCGATCCATCGACTCGGTCGTCACCGCGCACGCGGTCTGCCGCGCCGGTGGCGTGTACCTGCCGATCGACCCGGAACAGCCCGCCCAGCGCATCGAGAAGGTCCTCGGCACCGCCGCCCCCGCGCTGGTGCTGTACTCGCTCGACGAGGCCGACACCAGCGGTTTCGCCGACACCGCGCTCACCGACGCCGACCGGCTCGCGCCGCTGCGTCCGTCGAACATCGCCTGCCTGCTGTTCACCTCCGGCTCCACCGGGGTGCCCAAGGGGGTGAGCCTGTCGCACGCGGCGATCATCTCCACCTTCGAATGGCTGCAGCGCGAACGCCGGTTCGGCCCGGGCGACACCATGCTCTACCGCACCCCGCCGATCTTCGACGCCTCCCTCATGGAGATGTTCCTGCCGCTGCACGTCGGCGCGCGCATCGTGCTGACCCGCCCCGGCGGGCACCGCGACCCCTACTACCAGGCCCAGCTCATGAGCAGCGAACGGGTGACCGCGATGTGGATGACCACCTCGATGCTCACCGTGCTCGCCGAAGAGGCCGACCTGTCCGGCTGCACCGACCTGCGCTGCGTCCTCACCGGCGGCGAGGTGCTGCCGCCCGCGACAGCGCGGCGCATGCGCGCGCTCACCGGCACCGCCGTCTACAACTTCTACGGTCCCACCGAAGCCGCGATCGGCTTCACCTTCCACGAGACCACCGACGCCGACACCACTTCGGTGCCCGTGGGCGCCCCCGCCGACGCCGTGCGCATCCTCGACGACCAGCTGCGGCCGGTCCCCGACGGCACCATCGGCGAGCTGTACATGACCGGTGTCCGGCTCGCGCGCGGCTACCTGGCCCGCCCGGACCTGACCGCGGCCGCCTTCGTCGCCGACCCGTTCGGCGCGGGCACCCGCATGTACCGCACCGGCGACCTGGTGAAGCGAAACCCGCGCGGCGAGCTGGAATACGTCGGCCGCACCGACAGTCAGGTGAAGCTGCGCGGTCAGCGCATCGAACTCGGCGACATCGAATCGGCGCTGCTCGGGTGTGCCGGAGTGGCCCAGGCCGTCGTGCTGCTGCGCGAGGACACCCCCGGTGACCAGCGCCTGGTCGCCTACCTCATCGCCCGCTCCGGCGTCGTCCTCGACACCGACGCGGTACGCGAGCAACTGCGAACGGCCCTGCCCGCGTACATGATCCCGTCGGCGTTCCTGGTCCTGGATCACATCCCGCGCACCGCGACGGAGAAGATCGCCCGCCAGGAACTGCCCGCGCCGGACTCGGCCCCGGTGTCCGCGCCCGCGGTCGTCGTGCAGGACGACAGCCTGATCGGCACCATCCGGGAGGCCATGGCGGCGGTGCTCTCGCTCGCCGAGATCGGCGCCGACGAGGACTTCTTCGAGCAGGGCGGGCACTCGCTGCTCGCGGTCCGCCTGGTCGGGCGCCTGACCAGGGCCGAGCTGCCGGTCGTCCTCGACGACGTCTTCTCCGCGCCCACGGCTCGCGCGCTCGCCGCCCGGATCGGCGCCGTCGATCCCAGCGCGCAGCGGCCGGTCGACGGGCTGGCCAGCCTGGGCAGCCGCCTCGAACCGGTGCTGGAACTGCGCGCCGAAGGTTCGGTCGCACCGCTGTTCTGCATCCACCAGATCGGCGGCACCGCCTGGAAATACGCGCCGCTGGCCCGCCTGCTGCGCTCCGACCGCCCGGTCATCGGCCTGCAGATGCCCCAGCTCACCGCACCGGACACCCAGACCCGCACGCTCGACGACCTGGCCCGCTTCTACCTCGACGCCGTGCGCCGCATCCAGCCGCACGGCCCCTACCACCTGCTCGGCTACTCCCTCGGCGGCAATATCGCCCACTCGATGGCCGCCATCCTGGAGGCCGAGGGCGAGCAGGTGGCCTATGTGGGCCTGCTCGACTCGCACCCGCTGTCGAACCTGACCGACCGGGCCGCGGCCACCCTGGCCGACCCGTCCGGCATGGAGGCGCTCGTGCCCGAGATCGGCGAGTACCCGGCCGAATTGGCGGCCGTGGTGGTCCATGCCGCGACCGAGCTGCTGCGCATGGTCACCGAGTCCGAGTCCCCGGACTACAGCGGCCCGATGGCCCTGTACTGCGCGGACAACGGCCTGGAACCCGAACGCGTGCACGCCCAGCTCACCGGCTGGGCGGCCGCGGGCGCGCAGCTGGTGATCCGGCGACTGCCCTACACCCACAACGAGATCGCGATGCCGACCGGCTGGACCGAGGTCGCCGCGCTCATCGACGCGGATCCCGCGATCCGCGCCTGAACTTTCCACCTGGATAGAAAGAAGGAAACAACTCCCATGTCAGCGCACCGAATGACGGCACGCATGCGTGCCGCCGTCGCACTCCTGATCGTCGCGGTGACCGCGACGGCCGTGGGCTGCAGCAGCTCCACCTCCGATGAGGCCGCCGATGGCGGCACCCGCCAGGTGGACACCCCCAAGGGCCAGGTCACCGTCCCGGCCGACCCGCAGCGCATCGTGGTCCTCAACGGCGCCCTCGCCGGGTACCTCTACGACCTCGAGGCCAAGGTCACCGCGGCGGACCCGCGCATCCTGGGCGTCACCCTCGCGCCCGGCGAGTTCCCGGCCGCCTGGGCCGCCGACGCCAAGGAACAGGGCACCGTGGCCGTGCCCTCCGGTGACGACCTGAACCTGGAGTTCATCGCCGCCCAGAAGCCCGACCTCATCATCGGTGGCGGACCCGGCTGGCCCGGTCAGCAGACCATCAAGAACTACGACAAGCTCGCCGCTGTCGCCCCCACCGCCCTGGTGCCCTCGGACGCGGCCAACTGGCAGGACCAGCTGAAGTCGGTCGCCAACTATGTCAACCGGCCCGACAAGGTCGACGGCATGATCACCGCCTACACCGACAAGGTGGCCAAGGTGAAGGCCGCGCTGAAGCTGCCGCAGGGTGCCGCGGCGGTCTACCAGTCCCAGGCGGACGCGAAGCCGATCCTGTTGGCCCCCAAGACCCCGCTGGCCAACCTGCTCACCGACGTGGGCATCACCATCGACGACAAGATCGAGGCCAAGGCAGGCAACCCCGAGCGCGCCCAGGCCGGTGACTGGGTGACCTTCAGCCCCGAACTGCTGAGCACCGTCGTCGACGCCCCCGTGCTGTTCGTCATCAAGCTCGACGGCGGCCGCGACATCGCCCAGCTGAAGCAGGACCCGGCCCTGGCCATGCTCCCCGCCTTCCAGAAGGGCCAGCTCTACGAGCTCCCGGCCACCGCCAAGCGCCCCGACTACCGCGAGGCCATGTCCCTCCTGGACCTCCTGTCCCAGCGCTTCAAGTAAGCCCCCCGGCGGCTGACCTCTGACCCGCCGCCCCTCACCCCGTCCGCCGATTCCCCGGCGGGCGGGGTGATCTGCGTTTCCGGCAGTTGTGGGCAGCTCATTCCCACGGATCGATGACGGTGATGCCCGGCGCCCGGAACGCCGAATCACGCGTCGCCACGTACATTCCGGCCGCTTTCGCCGTGGCGGCGACATATCCGTCGGACCCCCCGATAGCGATACCCGCGACCCGGGCCGCAGCCATCCGGTCGGCATACGCCGCGGCGTCGGCAAGACCGAAGGGCAGCACGCGGCCGGCGAACAATTGCCTGCTGTCGCCAAGAGTCGCGCTGACAAGCGCTGTCATCGGAATCGGGCAATCGATACGAGCTAGATTCGAATCATGTTGTCAGCTGATGAGATTCGCGTGGGTGAAGAGTTCCTGCGGATGACGCACAACCAGTTGCCGGGGGCGATGAGTCGGTATGTGCTCGCGAATCCGCTGGCCGACGGGCGGTCCAGTTACGAGTATCTCGCCGACCAGGTTCCGATGGCTCGAGACGTGCTCGATCTCGGTTGTGGCGACGGGTCTTTGCTCGCGGTGCTGGCTCACAACGGTGCGACCGGACTCGCCGGGATCGATCTCTCCGATATCGAGCTCGCGACTGCCAGGCAACGGCCGGAGCTACAGGGTGCAGATCTGCGGCAGGGGCGAGCTCAGGAGCTGCCGTTCGCCGAGCACTCGTTCGACACCGTGATCTCCCATATGGCGTTGATGCTGATGGCTGATATCGGGCAGGTGTTGGCAGAGGCGGCACGGGTGCTGAAACCGACTGGCACGCTGGTGATCTCCATCGGACTGGTACCGGCCGAAGGAAGTGGGCGGGCGCTGTTCGAGAAGGTGGCGCGAACGACCTTTGCGGAGGCTCGACGCTCAGGGGCGATGCCCGCGCTCGGAGATCGGCGGATGCGCAACCGGGCGGGAGTGGACGAGTTGGTGACGGCTGCCGGATTCCAGCCGATCGAATGGACCGAGATCAGCCACGGGCCACTGGCAACACCGGAGGAGACGTGGCAGTCGGCGGTCGACTCCTATTACGACGCCACCCTTGTCGACCCACGCGAGCTCGAGCGCCTCCGTGACGAATTCCTCGACCAGGCCGTGAAGTCCACCGAGAACGGGTTGCTCGCCCACGGCGCTCGCATGGCGATCGTGACGACCCGGCTCGGCTGACGCGCGAACCCGGAAAACGAGTGGACCCCGCCGTTCCGGAGAACGACGGGGCCCATTCGGGTGTACAGCTGCGACTTACAGCGCCTTGAGTTCCTCGGTGACCGCACCGACGGACTTCTTGGCGTCGCCGAACAGCATGGAGGTGTGGTCGGCGTAGAACAGCGGGTTGTCGATGCCGGCGAAGCCGGAGTTCATCGAGCGCTTGAGCACGATGACGCTCTTGGCCTGGTCGACATTGAGGACCGGCATGCCGTAGATCGGGCTCGACTTGTCCTCGCGGGCCGCGGGGTTGGTGACGTCGTTGGCGCCGATCACCAGGACCACGTCGGTCCGGTTGAACTCGCCGTTGATGTCGTCCATTTCCTTCATGGCGTCGTAGGACACCTCGGCCTCGGCCAGCAGCACGTTCATGTGGCCGGGCATACGACCGGCGACCGGGTGGATCGCGTACTTGACCTCGACACCCTTGCCCTCGAGCAGGGAGGCCATCTCCTTGACCGCGTGCTGGGCCTGGGCCACGGCCATACCGTAGCCGGGCACCACGATGACCTGGTTGGCGTAGGCCATCTGGATCGCGGCGTCGGCGGCCGAGGTGGCCTTGGCCGACTTGGCCTCGCCGCCACCGCTCGCGGCCGCACCGCCACCGCCACCGAAACCACCGGCGACGATGGCCGGGATGGAACGGTTCATGGCCTTGGCCATGAGGTTGGTGAGGATGGTGCCGGACGCGCCGACGATCATGCCCGCGACGATCATCGCGGTGTTGTTCAGCGCCAGACCCGCGGCCGCGGCCGACAGACCGGTCAGGGCGTTGAGCAGCGAGATGACGACCGGCATGTCGGCGCCACCGATGGGCAGCACGACCATCAGGCCGAGGATGCCGGCGAGCACCAGCAGCGCGATCATCCACAGCTGCGAGACGCCACCGTTGTCGGCGCCGAGGCCGATCACCACGGCGCACACGATCGCGCCGACGAGCAGCAGCAGGTTCAGCGGCTGCTGCAGCTTGCCGATGCCGATCGGCTTGCCGGACAGGATCTCCTGCAGCTTGGCGAAGGCGATGATCGAGCCCCAGAAGGAGATCGAACCGATCACCGCGGCGAACAGCGAGCCGATGATGATGTGGATGTTCGGCTCGTCGTGCAGCTGGGAGAAGCCAGTGCTGTCGATGAACTCGGCCCACGCGATGAGCGCGACCGTGCCACCACCGACGCCGTTGAACGCGGCGACCAGCTGCGGCATCTCGGTCATCTTGGTGCGCACGGCGGGCGGAACACCCAGGGCCACACCGACGACCAGGCCGGCGCCGATCAGGATCCAGTTCAGCAGTTCCGCGTGCCGGATGGAGATCAGCGTCGCCACGACCGCAAGGGCCATACCGACGGCGGCGATCTGGTTGCCGCGCACGGCGGTCTTCGGGCCGGTCAGGCCCATCAGACCGTAGATGAACATGGAGAAGGCCACGATGTAGAGGCCGTTGACCAGGTAGGTCATGTTGTCGACTGCGTGCATCACTCGGCCGCCTTCTTCTTACCCTTGAACATGCCGAGCATGCGGTCGGTGACCACGAAGCCACCGATGACGTTCAGGGTTCCGAACACCACGGCGACGAACAGGATCACCTGCACCAGCAGCGACGGGTCCTTGACATTGCCCAGCGTCACCAGCGCGCCGAGCACCACGATGCCGTGGATGGCGTTGGTGCCCGACATCAGCGGGGTGTGCAGGGTGTTGGGAACCTTGGAGATGACCGCGAAACCGACGAACCCGGACAAAACCAGGATCGCGATATTGGCCAGAAGTTCGGTGTACATCAGGCTTCCACCTCACGTGTGACACAGGAATCCGCCAGCACCTGATCCTCGAAATCGGGCGCGAGCTTGCCGTCGACCAGCATCAGTTCCAGCAGCGCCGAGATGTTCTTGGAGTACAGTTCGCTGGCGTGCTCGGGCATGGTGGCGGGCAGGTTCAGCGGCGAGGCGATGGTGACCTCGTGCTTGACCACGATCTCGCCGGGCTCGGTGAGTTCGCAGTTGCCGCCGGTCTCGCCGGCCAGGTCGACGATCACGCTGCCGGGCTTCATGCCCTCGACAGCCGCGGCGGTGACCAGGCGCGGCGCGGGACGACCCGGCACCAGCGCGGTGGTGATCACCACGTCGAAACCCTTGATGGCGTCTTCGAGCGCCTTCTGCTGCTGGGCCTTCTCCTCGTCGGTGAGCTCGCGGGCGTAACCGCCCTCACCGGCGGCGTCGATGCCCAGGTCGAGCCACTGGGCGCCGACGGAGCGCACCTGGTCGGCGACCTCGGGACGCACGTCGTAGCCGGTGGTGCGGCCACCGAGACGCTTGGCCGTGGCCAGCGCCTGCAGACCGGCGACACCGACACCGAGCACCAGCACGGTGGCCGGCTTCACGGTGCCCGCGGCGGTGGTGAGCATCGGGAAGAAGCGGGTCGACTCCGAGGCGGCGAGCAGCACGGCCTTGTAGCCGGCCACGTTGGCCTGGGAGGACAGCGCGTCCATCACCTGGGCCCGCGAGATACGCGGGATCGCCTCGACGGCGAAGGCCTGCACACCGGCGGCCTTGAGAGCGCCGATCTGATTGTCGGCGTTACGCGGCGCGAGGAACCCGATCAGCGTCTGGCCGGAGCTCAGTTTGGCTACTTCGGCATCGCTGGGCGGGGCCACCTTGACCACGACATCGGCGGACCACGGATCACCGATGGTCGCTCCTGCCTCTACGTAGGCCGCGTCGGGAATGAGCGCGCCGAGGCCCGCACCGGCTTCCACGACCACCTCGACGCCCTGCTTGGACAGCGCGGGGATGATCTTGGGCACCACTGCGACTCGCCGCTCACCCGGGCCGGACTCGCGAACGACTCCGACACGCGCTCCGCGCGGCGATTCCTCGCCCACGTTGTGCGTTGTCTCCACTAGTCAGACTTCCTTTTCGTGCTGGCTTCGAGCCGGGGAACAACGGGATCAGCCGAATGTTACCTACGAGTAGGTTCAGCTGAAATCCTCGCAACTGTACTCGGCTGGCGGTGAGCCTAGCGGAGATGCCTGTCACAGCGGATAGTTGGACGACTGTCCAGTACATGATCGGTCAAATCGGACCAGCAAGACGCCAGGATCGGTGCTCGCGGACGTGACGCGCGTCATGTCCGGACGGGCCTCGGGCTGTTGCGCGGGCCACACCACACCGTAGGGTCGGGTCCGTGAACGACTGCGTCTTCTGCCGGATCGTCGCGGGGACGGCGCCGGCCACCCGAGTCTACGAGGACGACGCCGTGTGCGCTTTCCTCGACATCCGCCCCATCACCCGCGGACACACCCTGATCGTGCCCAAACAGCACGCCACCGAACTCGACGATCTGCCCGCCGACGCGGGCGCCGATCTGTTCCGCACCGGCCATCGGCTCGCCCGCGCGCTGCGCCGCGGCGGCCTGGCCAGCGACGGCGCCAATCTCATCCTCAACGACGGCACCGCGGCCTTCCAGACCGTCGGCCACGTCCACCTGCACGTGGTGCCGCGCCGCCACGGCGACAAGCTCGCCTTCGCCAAGGGCTTCCTGCTGCGTCGCCCGCACGAACCGAACTCCACCGCCGACGCCATCCGCGCCGGCCTCACCGCGCTCGACACCGAGCAGCAGGCGGAAGGAACCCAGGGATGACCGAGCGCACGCCCGACCGCGAGCACCTCACCGACCTGCTCGCCCAGCAGTGGGAGGCCATCGCCGCCCTGGTCGCCGACCTCGACGAGAACGCCTGGCGCAGGCCATCACCCCTGCCCGGCTGGACCATCTTCGACGTGGTCGCGCACGTGATCGGCACCGAATCGTGGCTGCTCGGCCGCACCCCGCCGCCGCACGACCCGCTGCGCCCCAAGACCGATGTGCGCACGCTGCCGCACGTGCGCAACGAGGTGGCGGTGCTCAACGAGATCTGGGTCGACCGGCTGCGCCCGCTCTCGGGCAAGCGGCTGCTCGCGCTCTTCGACGAGGTCACCGAGCAGCGCCGCGCCGCGCTGGTCGCCAAGGACGACGAAGCCTGGGCCGAGCCCACGGTCTCCCCCGTCGGGCAGGTGCCCTACGGCCGCTTCATGCGGGTGCGGCTGTTCGACTGCTGGATGCACGAACTCGACCTCGCCGACGGCATCGGTCGCACCGTGCCCGAGGGCGGCGACCGCGCGGAGACGGCCTTCGCCGAACTCACCCTCGGCCTGGGCCGGGCGGTGGTCAAGGGCGCCAAGGCACCGGAGGGCGCGCAGGTCACCCTGGATCTCACCGGCCCGGTGACCAGGCAGGTACACGTGGCGGTGGTCGACGGGCGCGGCGTCCTGCTCGACACCGCCGAGGACACACCCACCACGACCATCCGCCTGGACTCCGGACTGTTCGCGCGCCTGCGCGGCGGCCGGATCACCGTCGACGAGCACCTGGGCGAGATCGCCATCGACGGCGACACCGACCTCGGCGCGCGCCTGGTGCGCAACCTGGCCTTCACGATCTGATGCGACTGTTCCTGTCCTCCTATCGATTCGGCGATTTCGCCGACCGACTCACCGACCTCGCGGGCCCGCCCGGCCGGGTCGCGGTGATCCCGAACGCGTGCGACGCCTGGCCCGCCGCCTGGTCCTCGGCGGTCGCCAGCGACACGACACCCCTTGCCGCCCTCGGCTATTCACCCGAGGTACTGGATCTGCGCGACTACGCCGGGCAACCCGCCCAACTGGAGAAGACCCTGCGCTCCTATCCACTGGTGTGGGTGCGCGGCGGCAACACCTTCGTCCTGCGCGCCCAATTCGCCCGCAGCGGAGCCGATTCCGTGCTGCCCGCACTCCTGGCCGAAGACGCCCTGGCCTACGCCGGCTACAGCGCGGGCGCCTGCCTGCTCGGCCCCGACCTGCACGGACTGGAGACGATGGACGACCCCGGCGAGGTCCTGCCCACCACCGGCATCGCCCCACGCTGGGACGGCCTCGGCCTGGTCGACCGTCCCCTCGTCGTCCACCTCGACTCCCCCACCGACCCCGACGGCGAATCCGCGAAACTCCTGGCGAGATACCAGTCCGAGGGCACCCCCCACTGGTCACTCACCGACGCCGACGTGGTCCTCGTCGACGGAAACCACACCGAGCTGCTCCGCGGCACCCGCCCCTGAGCACGCGTCACACCGAGTTCAGGGCGGGCGCGTCGCGGAAGACGATCCAGCGCAGGGCGCAGTACATGTAGACGCCTTCGCAGGCGCCGGCTGCGAGCCGGGCCAGGTGGTATTCGAGGCCGAGGGCGGTGAGGCCGGAGCCGACGCCGAGGATGAAGGCCAGGTAGTTCACCAGCACCACCACCGCGTACACCGCGGCCTGCCTGCCCACCGGGGCATGCGAGTGGAAGTTGAAGGTGCGGTTGAGCAGGAAGCTCAGGCCGAACGCGGCGATATAGGCGAGGGTGATCGACAGCCAGATCGGCAGGCCCGCCACGCCGTGCAGGACCGTGAGCAGCACCAGGTCCACGCCGAAGGTGAAGCTGTTGATCAGGGCGAAGCCGAGGAAGGTGGCCGGGACGTAGCGGGCCAGGCCCCACGGCAACCGGTCGACCACGACCGCGCACCAGCGGCTGAAACGATCGGCCACCGAGTCCGTGAGCTGCTCCACGCGGCCACCCTGCCAGCGGCAGGTGTCGCGCAGATGAGCGGACGGCAAACGCGGCGTCAGCCGACGACGGCCGCCGGACGGGCGTCGAGCGCCGACCAGGCCGCCAGGCAGCGGCGGCGGGTGAATTCGTCGGCCTCGGCCAGCAGGGCGTCACGCAGCAGGCGGGGATCACGCAGCCAGGCGGCGGCGATCTCGCTCAGCGCGGTGTGACCGAACAGGCCGGTGGCCTCCAGGGCGGCCAGCCATTCGGCGTGGTCACCGGCGCGCACACCGCGCATGGCCTCGACATCGATCCCGGCGTCGGCGTACTCGGCCGCCAGCAGGGCGCCGACGAGCTCGCTACGGTCCTGCGATTCCTGCATCATCCGGTCCTCCCTGCGAAAAACGGTGCGGCACAAGGGCGCCGCGTGATCAATGCGCACCGGCGCACCGTGGAGCAGAACGCGAACACGGGGTGCGACCGGCAACCCTCCCGCCGGAACACCCGTCGAAAAGCATTGTGAACGCTCGGACGGCGTAAACACCAACCGGGCGCGCCGAATCACAACGATGTCCGCCGGGTCTTGTTCCGGCCTACATCACATCTGGTCAGGCGATCAGCACGCGGCGGGTCTCGGTGATCGCCGGACCGGCGGCGCCGCGGCGGTTAGCGTTGGAGGGTGGACGCGAACTTGGGCGCACTGGCCGATTCCCTCTCCGCGGGGGCGGTGGTGATCGACCCGGATGTGCTGGCGGGGTATCGGCAGGACTGGGCGCGCGACCCCGACGCGGGGACGCCGCTGGCCGTGGTGCGGGCGCGCGGCACCGACGACGTGGCCGCCACGCTGCGCTGGGCGCACGAACACCGGGTGCCGGTGGTGCCGCGCGGAGCGGGCTCGGGCCTGTCCGGCGGCGCCACGGCGGTGGACGGCGGGATCGTGCTCAGCACCGAACTGATGCGCGAGATCAGCGTCGACCCGGTGACGCGCACCGCCGTGGTGCAGCCGGGACTGCTCAACGCCGAGGTGAAGCGCGCCGTGGCCGCCGAGGGGCTGTGGTATCCGCCGGACCCGTCCTCGTTCGAGATGTGCTCGATCGGCGGCAACGCGGCCACCAACGCGGGCGGGCTGTGCTGCGTGAAATACGGCGTCACCACCGACTACGTGCTCGGCATGGAAGTGGTGCTGGCCGACGGCACACCGGTGCGCCTGGGCGGGCCGCGCCTGAAGGACTCGGCGGGCCTGTCGCTGACCAAGCTGTTCGTCGGCAGCGAGGGCACCCTCGGCGTGATCACCGAACTCACCCTGCGCCTGCTACCCGCCCAGCCACCGCAGGCCACCGTCGTCGCGAGCTTCGGCTCCCTCACCGCCGCCACCGACGCCATCCTGGCCATCACCTCGACCCTGCGCCCCGCCATGCTCGAATTCATGGACACCGTCGCCATCAACGCCGTCGAGGACGAGATGCGCATGGGCCTGGACCGCACCGCGGCCGCGCTGCTGGTCGCCCGCTCCGACGCGCCGGGCGAATTCGCCGGGCACGAAGCGCAAGTGATGGTGACGCTGTGCGAAAAGGCCGGAGCCACCGAGGTTTTCCATACCGAGGACCCCACCGAGGGCGAAGCCTTCACCGCCGCACGGCGTTTCGCCATCCCGGCGGTGGAGCGCATCGGCCCGCTGCTGCTCGAGGACGTCGGCGTGCCGCTGCCCCGGCTCGGCGAGTTGATCACCGGCATCACCACCATCAGCGAACGCAACGACGTGCTGGTCTCGGTGATCGCGCACGCGGGCGACGGCAACACCCACCCGCTGATCGTGCACGACCCCACCGACCCCGACAACACCGCCCGCGCGCACCGCGCCTTCGGCGAGATCATGGACCTGGCCATCAGCCTGGGCGGCACCATCACCGGCGAACACGGCGTCGGCCGTCTCAAGAAGGGCTGGCTACCCGACCAGGTGGGACCCGAGGTGATGGAGCTGACGCGCCGCATCAAGCACGCCCTCGACCCCGAGGGCATCCTCAACCCGGGCGCGATCCTGTAGGAACATCGCGCGGCGACCGCGGGTTAGCATCCGGTATGACCACCAGGCTCGAACACAACGTCGCCGACACCCGCTTCGAGATCTACCTCGACGACGTCCTCGCCGGCTACGCCGACTACGCCGAACGCGAGGACACCAAGGTCCGCGACTTCCACCACACCATGACCTTCCCCGAATTCCGGGGCCGCGGCGTCGCCGCCGACGTGGTGAAATTCGGCCTCGACGACTCCCGCGCCGCCGGCTACCACATCATCCCCACCTGCTGGTACGTGGAGAAATACATCACCGAACACCGCGAATACGCCGAACTGGTGGCCTGAGGCCGTTCAGCGGGTCGGTGAATCCACCGGCAGTCCACCCGACCCGCAGCCGACCTCGACGGTCGCGGACCACCCGTCCCCGGCGGGTTGCCACTGCAACGTGACAGCGGACTCTCCATCGAGGACGAACCCGATCATCTCCCGCACCGCCGCCCGTACCGTCTCCGGATCAGCGGTGACCGCGAGATGCGGGAGCCGCTCGGAGTCCAAGGGGTTTCAGCCCGCTGCTCCGAAAAGTCTCTCGCGCATACGAACTGCGGTGTCGATGTATCGAGCCGTCTCGCCGGGTGTCAGGTGAGCGGTGGCGAGCGTCGCCGTGAAGACGACAGCAGGCGTCGCCTCGCAGGCGGCAGGCCCGTCAGCTGTGCCGTGACCGATGGCCCGTGCCCGAGCAGAAGCAAGGTCGGCAACCAGCAGCACCACCGCCCACCGGACTTCGCCCACCAGACCCTTCACCGCGTCGACCGCACCCGGCCGGTCGACGTGAACAACTGGAACGAAGCCGTCGGCGAGCAACTCGGACAGGCCCTGACGGTCGATGTCACACGGGCCCGGGCTTCCGATCAGGTGAAACCGATATCGGGCGTCGCGCTCCGTGAGCGCGGTGGTGACCGTGTCTTTCCCTATATCCGGTGCGCCGCACAGGATCACACCGTGCTTCATGTCCGGGCCTTTCGCTGTGAAAAGCGATCGGCCGGGTGATCTCTGCCCTCTGTAGGGCGAGAACACCCGGCCGGTGCCGGAATCAGCGCAGGATCTGGCGGGACATGACCAGGCGCTGGATCTGGTTGGTGCCCTCGTAGATCTGGGTGATCTTGGCGTCGCGCATCATGCGCTCCACCGGGAAGTCGGTGGTGTAGCCGGCGCCGCCGAAGAGCTGGACGGCGTTGGTGGTGACTTCCATGGCCACGTCGGAGGCGAAGCACTTGGCGGCGGCGGAGATGAAGCCGAGGTTCTTCTCGCCGCGCTCGGCGCGGGCCGCGGAGGTGTAGACCATGAGGCGCGCGGCCTCGACCTTCATCGCCATGTCGGCGAGCATGAACTGGGTGTTCTGGAAGTCGGCGATGGCCTTGCCGAACTGCTTGCGGTCCTTGGTGTAGGCGATCGCGGCGTCGAGGGCACCCTGGGCCAGGCCGACGGCCTGCGCGCCGATGGTCGGGCGGGTGTGGTCGAGGGTCTGCAGCGCGGTCTTGAAGCCGGTGCCGGGCTCGCCGATGATGCGGTCGCCGGGGATGCGGCAGTTCTCGAAGTACAGCTCGGCGGTGGGCGAACCCTTGATGCCCAGCTTGTGCTCGAGCGGGCCGACCACGAAGCCCTCGTCGTCCTTGTGGACCATGAACGCGGAGATGCCGTTGGCGCCCTTCTCCGGGTCGGTCACGGCCATCACGGTGTACCACTCGGACTTGCCGCCGTTGGTGATCCAGCACTTGGAGCCGTTGAGGATCCAGCCGTCGCCGTCGGCCTTGGCGCGGGTGCGCATGGAGGCGGCGTCGGAGCCGGCCTCACGCTCGGACAGACAGTACGAGGCCATCTTGCCCTCGACCAGGTCGCCGAGGACCTGCTGCTTCAGCTCCTCGGAGCCGTTGAGGATCAGGCCCATGGTGCCCAGCTTGTTCACGGCCGGGATCAGCGACGACGAACCGCAGACGCGGGCGACTTCCTCGATCACGATGCAGGTGGCGACCGAGTCGGCGCCCTGGCCACCGTACGCCTCGGGCACGTGCACGGCGTTGAAGCCGGCGGCGTTGAGGGCGGTCAGCGCCTCCTCGGGGAAGCGGGCGTTGCCGTCGACGTCCTTGGCGTAGGGGGCGATCTCCTTCTCGGACAGGCCACGGATGGCACCGCGGAGCTCATCGTGGAAGTCCTCGAGCTGGAACAGGTTGAAGTCGGGGTTTCCCGCCATCGGGCACACTCCTGGTCGTGGTGGTGATCGCTGTGGTCGACAGCGCGTGTTCGTCGGCACTGAGTGCCAGTCCACCGAGGATTATACGCGCGGCACTCGGTAACTACATGGGCATATACCGGTGGCACTCAGTGCCGCATATGGGCCGCTACGGCGTGGGCGCGCTCACAGATTACCGAGCCGGGTGGTGAGCAGGTCGGCGACCTGACGCGGCGGCATGTCGCGCGGGAACACCGCGAGGACCAGCTCCTCGGGGCCCGGCACCGCCCGTCGGCCGCGCGGGATGGCGGCGAGCTCGGCGCGCAGATCGGCCACCTCGGCGCCCGGCTCGCCGCGCACCATCCGGCGCAGCAGATAGTTGTGGGTGGCGGTCACCGCGGCGGTGAACTGCACCCGCACCAGATCCGGCACCTCCGGCAGGCGCTCACGCAGGAACTCGGTGAACAGGCGCTCGTAGCGGAACACCGTGACGATCTCGCGCTCGCGCAGCGCGGGCACCCGGCGCACCACCTGATACCGGCGCGCGGCGATGTCACGCCACTGGGTGAACCGCTCGAACACCCCGATCACGGCCTCGCACACCGCGTCCCACGGATCACCGACCGCGCTCTCGAGGAACTCCTGCGCGGTCGCCAGCTGGAATTCGTGATCGGCGAAGATCACGTCCTCCTTGGACCGGAACTGCCGGAAGAACGTCCGCCGCGAGATCCCCGCCGCCACCGCGATCTCGTCCACCGCCGTCGCCTCGTACCCCCGCTCGGCGAACAACCGCAACGCCCGATCCACCACCGTGAGCCTGAACTGCGCCGCATCGTCGTGTGCCACGAGCGACAACGTTAGCCATCGGCCCGCGAGCCGATTCAGCCAGGCGAGCCACACAAGTCACCTCGATCGCGACCGGTCGCGCAATTTTGTCTACTTCGTTTATTTCGTTTGTTGCGTTTACTGCGTACACTTCAATTAACCGATGCTGCCGGTGTCCGAACGACGCCACGAGCCGAGCAAGGAGGCACCCATGTCGACACTTCGTTCAGTGAAACGCGCCGAACCCGGAGCGATCGACGCAGCGGTCGCAGACCGGGCCATGCGCCGGATCAAGGACTACCTCATGCACCACCCGGATGAGGAGATCATTCCGGTCACCGGCGAGATCGGCAGCGATGAGGCCCTGGCATTGCCCCGGGAGGCCGTCAGTTTGCTCGCATTCATCCTGGCTCAAGCAGCAGAAGGACGCGGCGTCTCGGTCGTTCCATCGAATGCCGAGATGACAACCCAGCAGGCGGCCGACATGCTGAATGTTTCGCGGCCCTATGTCGTCGGCCTCCTGGACGCAGGCGAGATCCCCCACCGCTTGGTCGGCAGGCATCGCCGCATCCGGTTCGACGATTTGAAGGCGTACGCGCAGCGCAGTGAGACCGCCAGCAGGGAGGCCGCCGACGAACTGACCCGCCTCGGCCAGGAACTCGACCTCTGATGGCATTCATCGTCGTATACGACGCGAACGTTCTCTACGGGAACGCCGTCCGCGACCTGTTCATCCGGTTGGCCCGCGCGAAAGTCGTTCAGGCGAAGTGGACCGATCGCATCCTCGACGAGGCATTGGGCAACCTGGCGGCCAAGCGTCCGGACATCGCGGCGGAGAAGATCGCGCGGCTCCGTCGAATGATCGTGACCGCCGTTCCCGACTGCAGAGTCGAGGGCTACGAACCACTCATCGAGAGCGTGAAGCTCCCCGATGCCGACGACCGGCACGTACTCGCCGCCGCGGTCAGGGCCGGTGCACAGGTAATCGTGACCTCGAATCTCAAGGACTTCCCCGATGAGTATCTCGGCGCCTGGAATGTCCTCGCGAAGAGCCCGGACGATTTTCTGCTCGACCTGATCGACCTCGATGACCGGGTTGTCTGGGCGTGCGTCCAGGAGATCGCCTACTCACGGCGAAATCCGCCCGAGACCGCTGACGACGTCCTCGACGAGCTCGAACGGGCCGGTTTGGTGGAAGCCGTGGCGGCACTGCGCGAAGGTCGATGACAGTCTCGAACCCACCCCACCGGTAACCGGTGGGGTGGGTCGGCGTCAGCCCAGGAGCTTGGTGCGGAGGGCTTCGTCTTTGGCGAGGACCATTTGTTCGAGGCCGGACTGGAACTGTTCCATGCGGGTGCGCAGGGAGGGGTCGTGGGCGGCGAGGATGCGGACGGCCAGGAGGCCGGCGTTGCGGGCGCCGCCGATGGAGACGGTGGCTACCGGGACGCCCGCGGGCATCTGGACGATGGACAGGAGGGAGTCCATGCCGTCGAGGTATTTCAGGGGGACGGGGACGCCGATGACGGGCAGGGGGGTGGCGGAGGCGACCATGCCGGGGAGGTGGGCGGCGCCGCCCGCGCCGGCGATGATCACCTGGAGGCCGCGGTCGGCGGCCTCGCGGGCGTAGTCGAGCATGCGCTGGGGGGTGCGGTGCGCGGAGACGACACCGACCTCGAAGCGGATGCCGAACTCGGCCAGCGCCTCGGCGGCGGCCTCCATCGTGGGCCAGTCGGAGTCGCTGCCCATGATCAGGCCGACCTGGGGACCGTTGGTGCTCACTGAATCGTTTCCTCTCGAAAGTGGCGGCGGCGGTTTACTCGCCGTGCGGGTCCCAGCCGTCGGTCCAGACGGCGTGCGACATCCAGTGCGCGGCGCGCTCGGCCTTCTCGCGGACCTGAGCGACATCGTTGCCGAGGATGTTGATGTGCCCGATCTTGCGGTCGGGGCGCTCGCCCTTGCCGTAGAGGTGGACCTTGGCCTCGGGCAGGCGGGCGTAGAGGTGGTGCAGGCGCTCGTCCATGGACATCTCGGGGGCCTGGGCGGCACCGAGGATGTTGGCCATCACGGTCACGGGGGCCAGCGGGGTGGTGTCGCCGAGCGGGTAGTCCAGGACCGCGCGCAGGTGCTGTTCGAACTGGCCGGTGCAGGCGCCGTCCATGCCCCAGTGGCCGGAGTTGTGCGGGCGCATGGCCAGCTCGTTGACCAGGATCTCGCCGTCGTGGGTCTCGAACAGCTCCACGGCCATCACGCCGACCACGCCGAGTCCGGCGGCCAGCTCGAGCGCCATGGTCTCGGCGCGGGCACCGAGGTCCTCGGGCAGGTCGGGGGCGGGGGCGATCACCACGGCGCACTGGCCGTTGCGCTGCACGGTCTCCACCACCGGCCAGGTGGCGGCCTGTCCGAACGGCGAGCGGGCCACCATGGCCGACAGCTCGCGCTTCAGGTCGACCTTGGCCTCGGCCAGCAGCTGCACGCCGTGCGCGAGCTGCTCGGTGACCAGCCGCTCGGTCTCGGCGGCGTCGGCGGGCATCCACACGCCACGGCCGTCGTAGCCGCCGCGCACGGCCTTGAGGACGAACGGCCAGCCGTGCTCGTCGCCGAAGGCGATGGCGTCGGCGGGCGCGGTGACCTCGGTGAACGCGGGCACCGGCAGGCCCAGTGCCGACAGCTTGGTGCGCATGGCCAGCTTGTCCTGGGCGAAGATCAGCGCCTGCGGCGGCGGGGCGACGTTCACCCCCTCGGCGACCAGCACGTCCAGGTGCTCGGTCGGCACGTGTTCGTGGTCGAAGGTCAGCGCGTGCGAGCCGACCGCGGCCGCGCGTAGCGCTTCCAGGTCGTCGTGGCTGCCGAAGACGACATCGGGGGTGACCTGCGCCGCGGGGTCACCGGGCGTGGTCGCCAGCACCCGCAGACGCTGACCGAGGGCGACCGCGGCCTGGTGCGTCATGCGCGCGAGCTGGCCACCACCGACCATGGTGACGGTGGGCATGGCAGACGGATCGAACGAACGTGCACTCACGTCGTGCAATGTTGTCATGTCGAAAGCGAATCTTTGCGACCGGTACACTCGGAACTCGTGTCAATCGTCGACGACGTGGTCAGCGTCCTTCCCCCGCGCCTACGCGAATCCGCGTACCGGCACCGTGAGCTGATCAAGTTCGCCATCGTCGGAGCGACCACGTTCGTGATCGACAGCGGCCTGTTCTACCTCCTGAAATGGACCGTTCTGGCCGAGAAGCCGGTCACCGCCAAGATCATCTCCGGGGTGGTCGCGGTGATCGCGTCCTACATCCTGAACCGGGAATGGTCGTTCAAGAATCGCGGCGGCCGCGAGAAGCATCACGAGGCGCTGCTGTTCTTCGGGGTCAGCGGCATCGGCGTGGTGCTGAGCAATATCCCGCTGTGGATCTCGAGTTACATGCTCGATCTGCGCCAGCCGAACGTGAGCTTCCTGACCGAGAACATCGCCGACTTCGTCAGCGCGTTCGTGATCGGTAATTTCCTGCAGATGGCGTTCCGGTTCTGGGCCATGCGCCGGTGGGTCTTCCCCGACGAGATGAACGAGATCGTCGCCGAGTTCGAAGACCTCATCGAAGAAGAACCCGAACCTCTCGGGCGCGGCTAACGCGGCTCGGTCAGGGTCGCGGTCGACGACCGGTTGACCTTCGACCCCAGGAACACCGCGAACAGCGCCGGACGGCGCCGCTGCAGTTCCAGACGCCCGCCGTCGGCCTCCACCAGGGCGCGGGCCAGCGCGAGCCCCACACCGGTCGAGCCGCCCGCCGAGAAACCGCGGTCGAAGACGTGCGGGGCGAGCTCGTCGCGGATGCCCTCGCCCTCGTCGGCGACCTCCACGCAGATCAGCGGGTCGCGCGAGCTCATGGTCGGGACCGTGCGCACCGAGACCGTGCAGGTGCCGCCGCCGTGCATCAGGGCGTTGTCGACCAGCACCGCGACGGCCTCGCGCAGGCGGGAACCGGTGATCGGGGCGCGCAGCGACTCGTCGCCGGTCAGGCGCAGTTCGCGGCCCTCCTCGGTGAACGGGTGGGCCCATTCGGCGACCACTCCGCGCAGTTCGGCCATCACCGGGACCGGGTCGCGGTCGGCGGCGTCCTCGTCGCGGGAGGCGCGGACCAGTTCGTCGATGGCGTCGGTGAGCCGGTCGACCTGGGCCATCGCCTCCTCGGCCTCGTGCACCACCTCGGGGTCGGCGTGGGTGGACAGCTCGTCCAGGCGCAGGCGCACCGCGGTCAGGCGGCTGCGCAGCTGATGGGAGACGTCGGCGACCAGCGCGTGCTCGCGTTGCAGGCGCCCCGCGATCTCGACGGTGGCCGAGTCGAGTACGTCGGAGACCCGGTCCAGTTCGGCGATACCGTGGCGGCGCGGGTCGGGGCGGAAATCGCCCATGGCCAGCCGGGCGGCGCGGGCGGCCACATCGCGCAGCGGGTCGGCCACCCGGCGCGCGGTCACCACCGCGACGGAGAAGGCGGCGCCGAGCGAGGCCAGCACCGCCAGCGCCACGGCGGCCACGGCCTGTTCCTGGCGTGAGTGCATGGGCCCGGCGGGCACCTCGAGCCGCAGCGAACCGGAGGTGCCCATGGACAGCGATTCCACCAGCGGGTCCTCGACGTAGCCGACGCCGATATCGGTGCGCGCCGCGTTGTCGTGCGGCGCCGGGTAGACGATGGTGAGTTTGCCGCCCTCGGGCACCAGCGCGGCCATCGCGCGCACGTCCAGACCGTCCTGGACGGTGCCGTCACCGCCCTCCTGGGAGATCACCTCGGACGCGACGCGTTCGAGGCGGCTCTGCAGATCGTTGCGGGTGATGTCCTCGACCCACAGCCAGGCGGTGTAGATGAGCGGGACGCCGAGCACGACCGTGGTGATGGTGAGCACGGTCAGGATCGAGCGCAGGATGCGGCGGCGCACCGCCCGTCAGCCCCGCGCGCCGGAGGGGGCGTCGGTGTTGAGCCGGAAGCCGACGCCGCGCACGGTGACGATGCGGCGTTCGGCCATCGGCCCCTCGTCGCCGATCTTGCGGCGCAACCAGGACATGTGCATGTCGAGGGTCTTGGACCCGCGCAGGTCGGCGTCGCCCCAGACCTCGCGCAGGATGGTCTCGCGCGGCACCACCTGCCCGGCCCGGTCGATGAGCACCTTGAGCAGCTCGTACTCCTTGTTGGCCAGGTTCACCTCGGCCCCGTTGACCAGCACGCGCCGCGCGGCCGGTTCCAGCCGGATGCCGCCGACCTCCACCGCGTCGTCGCCGATCCCGCTGCGCCGCAACAGCGCTCGCACCCGGGCCAGCAGTTCGGCCAGGCGGAACGGCTTGCCGACGTAGTCGTCGGCGCCCGCGTCCAGGCCGACCACGAAATCGACCTCGTCGGTGCGGGCGGTGAGCATCAGCACCGCCAGATCGGCCCCGGAGGCACGGACCTGCCTGCACACCTCCAGCCCGTCCATGCCGGGCAGGCCGAGGTCGAGGATGAGCAGGTCGTGGTCGCCTTCGAGGGCTCGGCGCAGCACGGCGGGACCGAACCGTTCGACGGTGACGGTGTAGCCCTCACGCCCCAGCGCCCGTGACAGGGGTGCGGCGATGGCCTCGTCGTCTTCGGCCAGCAGTACGGCGGTCATGAGCCCAGGTTAAGTGGTCTGGACTCCGGCCGGTGGACAGCTCACCGATACCCGGTGCCCCAATGCTGGTCGCCGTGCGAGCGGTCGGCCTCGAAGACCTGGTGGTAGAGCAGCGAATGCACCTGCTGCACCTGGGGGATGTCGTCGTATTCCAGCGGCTCCTCCGAGGAGGACCCGATGATCAGCGTGCCGGTGCCGAGCATCCGGTCCAGCACCCCGTGCCGGAACTGCACGCTGGAGATGCGGCTGAGCGGGATGTCGATGCCGGTGTGGGTGATGATGCCCTGACGCACCAGCACCCGCCTGCCGGTGACGATGAAATGCGTCGACTTCCAGGCGATCACCCGCGCCACCACCCGCCAGGCGAGCACGCCCAGCCAGGCCAGCCCGATCAGCAGCAGCAGCACGGTGCGTACGCTGCCCTCGGTGTTGCGCCAGGCCAGCCCGCCGAGGAAGCCGGCGAGCGCGGTCGCGACGATGAGGGTGATGATCGGCCACACCAGCATCTTCCAGTGCGGGTGACGGTGCAGGATCAGCTGCTCGTCGGGCGCGAGGACATCCTCCGGGTAACCCATGGACGCACAGTACCGCGCTGTGACGGTGCATTTCTCGAAGCCACGGCCGAACCGATACTGTGGATTCCACGCTAGCTGCCAGGTTTTGCCCATATCTGCTTGCTCGACACCGACAGTGGAGGCACGCGTGACCAAAGATCTGACCCAGCTCGAAATCCTCACGGCCCTCGAACCAGTGGCCGAACAGAATCTGAACCGGCACCTGTCCATCGCCAAGGACTGGAATCCGCACGACTACGTCCCGTGGGACGAGGGCCGCAATTTCGCCGCCATGGGCGGAAACGATTGGGAGCCGGGACAATCCCG